>NZ_BANB01000078.1 GCF_000964365.1 Acidisphaera rubrifaciens HS-AP3
GTAAGCGTCCGGCGTGCCCCGCCTTGCCGCGATGGGTTGGGCTTGGGACAGGAGTGGCATGTCAAGCCACGAGGCTATCCCTAGGGACAGCACCGGTGCGTCGGAACGCATCGAGGTCATCACCGGCCACGAGCGCCGCCGTCGCTACAGCGATGAGGACAAGGCGCGGCTGGTCGCCGAGGCGGCGCAGCCGGGCCAGGGCGTGCACGCCGTTGCGCGCCGTCACGGCGTCTGCTCCAGCCTGCTGTATCGCTGGCGCCGGGACGGGGTGGGCGCGCAGTGGTCTGCCGCGCCCACGCAACGGCTGATCCCGGTTCAGGTCGCGGCGGAGCACCGGGAGGTGTCTGCGCCGCCGCGGCCGGAGACTGTTCGCATCGACCGCCTCGTCGAGATCTCGCTGCCGAACGGGTGCAGCTTGCGGGTGGACCAGCACATCGACGGCAAGGCGCTGCGCCGGATCCTGGCGGCCCTGCGCGGGTGATCTCGCCGTCGGCCGGCACACGCGTCTGGCTTGCCGCCGGCGCGACCGACATGCGCCGCGGCTTCGACGGTCTCGCCCGACAGGTGCAGCAGGTGCTCGGACAGGATCCGTTCAGCGGCCATCTGTTCGTCTTTCGAGGCCGTCGCGGCGATTTGCTCAAGGTGCTGTTCTGGGACGGCCAGGGACTGTGCCTGTTCGCCAAGCGGCTGGAGCGCGGACGGTTCGTGTGGCCGCAGGCCAAGGACGGCGTGGGGACGCTGACGCCGGCGCAGCTGTCGATGCTGCTCGAGGGGATCGACTGGCGCATGCCGGCGCGCACCTGGCAGCCGGAGAGGGCGGGCTGACCTGCGGCTTTTCGTTGCGCCGACGCGAGGCTGTTTGTCACGATTTGCAGCGTGATCGACCTTGCCGCCTTGCCCGCCGACGTCCGTGCGCTGATCGAGGCGCAGGCGGCGACCATCGCCCGGCAGGATGCGGAACTGGTCGCGCACCGCGATGCCATCGCGGCAATGCGGCTGCAGCTCGAGCGGTTGCGGCGCATGCAGTTCGGTCGCTCGTCGGAGAAGATCGCGGCCGAGATCGCGCAGCTGACGCTGGCGCTGAAGGACCTCGAAGCCGGCGCCGACCGCAAGGGCGAGGCCGCCGACGCAGAACCTTCAGATCCGGCTGGCGCGTCGCGCGAACGACCCGCACGGCGGCCGCTTCCCGATCATCTGCCACGCACCACGATCGCGCACGAGACCGCCTGCGCCTGTCCGCAGTGCGGGGGTGCGTTGCGCTGGCTCGGCGAGGACGTCACTGAGGTGCTGGACTACGTCCCGGCGTCGTTCCGGGTCATCCGCCACGTGCGCCCGAAATTCTCGTGCCGTATCTGCGAGAGCATCACCCAGGCGCCGGCGCCGGAGATGCCGATCCGCCGCGGTCGTGCTTCGGCCGGTTTGCTGGCTCACGTGCTGATCGCGAAGTTCGCCGACCATCTGCCGCTGTACCGGCAGAGCGAGATCTACGAGCGGTCCGGCGTCGACCTGGAGCGCTCCACGCTGGCCGACTGGGTCGGGCAGTGCGCCGGGCTGCTGCGCCCGCTGATCGACGCACTCGGCCGGCATGTGATGGCCGGCGAGCGGGTGCATGCCGACGACACGCCGGTGCCGGTTCTGGCACCGGGCGCGGGCAAGACCAAGCTGGGCCGCCTGTGGGCCTATCTGCGCGACGAACGGCCGTATGCCGGAACCGCCGCTCCCGCCGTGCTCTACCGCTACAGCCCGGATCGGCGGGCCGAGCATCCGCGCACGCACCTGGCGGGGTTCCAGGGCGTGCTGCACGCGGATGGCTACGCCGGCTTTGACGGGCTCTACCACGGCGGACGCGTTCTCGAAGCGGCATGCTGGGCGCATGTGCGGCGGAAGTTCTTCGACCTGCACGCGACCGGCAAGGCGCCGCTGGCGAGCGAGGCGCTCATGCGGATCCAGGCGCTCTATGCGATCGAGGCCGAGATCAAGGGACGTCCGCCCGACGAACGCCGCCGCGCACGCCAGACGCGGGCGGGCCCGCTGCTCGCCGACATGAAGACCTGGCTGGACGCGACTTTGCTGCGCGTCCCCAGGCGCGGCGATCTCGCGGTGGCCATCCGCTACGCGCTCGTCCGCTGGACAGCGCTGACCCGCTACGCCGATGACGGCACCGTGGAGATCGACAACAACCCCGTCGAGCGCGCGATCCGGCCCATCGCGCTGGGGCGGAAGAACTGGCTGTTCGCGGGATCGGATGCCGGGGGCACTCGCACCGCAGCGATCGCGTCGCTGATCGCGACAGCGCGGCTCAACGGCATCGAACCGGAAGCCTACCTCCGCCACGTCCTCGAGCGGATCGCAACCCACCCGATCAATCGCGTCGCGGACTTGCTGCCGTGGAACTGCGCTGACCTTGCCAGCGAAGATTCACAGACGCGCCGAGCCGCCTGACGCTGCTGCGTCAACCCAAGATCACCGCGGCCGACACCGAACGCTTAC
>NZ_BANB01000077.1 GCF_000964365.1 Acidisphaera rubrifaciens HS-AP3
GGGCGACGCGCTGGCGCGGGCCGGGGTCGCGGCGGGCTGACGCGGCCCGCCGGCGCCCCTTTGGCCGGGCCTTAGTACATGTGCTGGCCGCCGTTGATCGACAGCGTGCTGCCGGTCACGAAATCGGCGTTGTCGGCGGTGAGGAACAGCACGCCGCGGGCGATGTCGTCGGCGCGGCCGAGGCGGCCCATCGGGATGCGGGCGACGATCTTCTGCAGCACGTCGGCGGGCACGGCGCGCACCATGTCGGTATCGACATAGCCGGGCGCGATGGCGTTGACGGTGATGCCGAAGCGGGCCCCTTCCTGCGCCAGCGCCTTGGTGAAGCCGTGGATGCCGGACTTGGCGGCGGCGTAGTTCACCTGCCCGTACTGGCCGGCCTGGCCGTTGATGCTGCCGATGTTGACGATGCGGCCGAACTTCGCCGCGCGCATGTCGTCGAAGGTCAGCTTCGCGAGGTTGAAGCAGGAGCCGAGATTGGTGTCGATCACCGCGTCCCAGGACTCGCGCGTCATCTTGGTCATCGTCGCGTCGCGGGTGATGCCGGCGTTGTTGACGAGGATCTCGATCGGGCCGTGCTGCTCGCGGATGCGCGCGACGGCGGCGGCGCAGGCGTCGTAGTCGGCCGCGTCGAACTTCATCACCGCGATGCCGGTCTCCTTGTGGAAGGCCTCCGCGGCCGCGTCGTTGCCGGCGTAGCTGGCGACGACGGTGCGGCCCGCCTCGGCCAGAGCCCGGCTGATCGCGGCGCCGATGCCGCGTGTGCCGCCCGTCACGAGTGCGACGCGTGCCATGTCTTCCTCCCCCCTGTGTTGCCGGGTGATGACCCTTCCCGGATCGCGAGCCTAGAGCAGGCCGCGCGCGGCTCAAAAGGGGAATGCGGGGATCGCCGCTTCGCGGGACGTTAATCCCGGCGTGCGAGACAGGGGGCGCGGCGCTTGCACCGTTCTTGCTTTGCATCTTGCGATGCAGCACCGCGCGCGGGATGGCATGCTGCGCGTGGCCGGCATGGCGGCGGCACCGCCCGGGGTCCGGGGGCGCGGCGAAAGGAACAGGCGGCACGATGCGTCACGACCTCGTCATCATCGGCAGCGGCCCGTCCGGCCGACGCGCCGCGGTCCAGGCCGCCAAGCTCGGGAAATCCGTCCTCGTGATCGAGCGCGGGCGGCGCGTGGGCGGCGTGTCGGTCCATACCGGCACCATCCCGTCGAAGACGCTGCGCGAGACGGTGCTCAACCTGTCGGGCTGGCGCGAGCGCGGATTTTACGGCCGCGCCTATCGCGTCAAGAAGGACATCGACGCCCGCGACCTGATGATGCGCCTGCACAAGACGCTGGATCACGAGGTCGACGTGCTGGAGCATCAGTTCGCGCGCAACGGCGTGCGCACGCTGGCCGGCAGCGCGTGCTTCGTCGATCCGCACCGCGTCGCCGTGACACAGGAGGACGGCGCCGTGACGACGGTGGAGGGCGCGCATTTCCTGATCGCCGTCGGCACACGGCCGCACCGCCCGGCGACGGTGCCGTTCGACGGGGCGCGGGTGCTCGATTCCGACGAGATGGTGGAGATCACGCGCCTGCCGCGCAGCCTGACGGTGGTGGGCGCGGGGGTGATCGGGGTCGAGTACGCGACGATCTTCTCCGCCCTCGACGTCGCGGTGTCGCTGGTGGAATCGCGCGACAGCTTCCTCGACTTCATCGATCAGGAGGTGGTGGAGGAGTTCGTCCATCAGCTGCGCGACCGCGGCACCACGATCCGCCTCGGCGCGCCGGTGGAGACGATCGCGCTGGAGGACGGGTGCCCGGTGGTCACGCTGGCCAGCGGCCGGCGGCTGCGGTCGGAGATGCTGCTGTACGCCGTCGGGCGGATGGGCGCGACGGACGGACTGGGGCTGGAGGCGTGCGGCCTCGCGACGGACGCGCGCGGGCGGATCGCGGTCGATCCGGCGACGTTCCAGACGGCGGTCGCGCATATCTACGCGACCGGCGACGTGGTGGGGTTTCCCTCGCTCGCGTCCACGTCGATGGAACAGGGACGCATCGCCGCCTGCCACGCCTTCGGCGTGACCCTGCCGCCGGCGCCGCGCTTTTTCCCCTATGGCATCTACGCGGTGCCGGAGATCTCCACCGTCGGGCTGAGCGAGGAACAGGTGCGGGCGCAGGGCATCCCGTACGAATGCGGCATCGCGCGGTTCCGCGAGACCTCGCGCGGGCACATCATGGGGCTGGATGCCGGGATGCTGAAGCTGATCTTCGCCCTCGATGACCGGCGGCTGCTCGGCACGCATATCGTGGGCGAGGGCGCGACCGAGCTGATCCATATCGGGCAGGCGGTGGCGAACCTGGGCGGCACGCTCGACTACTTCATCGAGAACACGTTCAATTATCCGACGCTCGCCGAGGCGTACAAGATCGCGGCGCTCGACGCCTGGAACCGGCTCGCCCGCGCCTGAAGGGCGCGGGGCGGCGGCGCGGGGCCTCAGGCGACGCTGCGCTCCTCGACCACCACGGTGTCGATGATGGCGTCCGGCTCATACAGGGTGCGGCCGAGCCAGCCGGCGATCAGCGCGCCGGCGATGGGCGCGATCCAGAACAGCCAGAGCTGCGCGACATAGGGGCCGCCCGCGAACAGCGCCGGCGCCGTGCTGCGCGCCGGGTTGACCGAGGTGTTGGTGATCGGGATCGAGATCAGGTGGATCAGGGTCAGCCCGAGGCCGATCGGGATGCCCGCGAACCCGGTCGCCGCGCCCCTGGACGTCGTGCCGATGATGATGAGCAGAAAGAAGAACGTCAGCAGCAGTTCCGCGAGGAAGCAGGCGCCGACCGAGTAATGGCCGGGGCTGAGCGCGCCGTAGCCGTTGGCGGCGAAGCCGCCGGGCACCCAGCCGGGCTGGCCCGAGGCGATGAACCACAGCACCGAGGACGCCGCGATCGCGCCGACCACCTGCACCACGATATAGGGCAGCACGTGATGATTGGCGCAGCGCCCGGCGGCCCACAGGCCGAGGGTAACGGCGGGATTGAAATGACCGCCGGAGATGTGGCCGACGGCATAGGCCATCGTCAGCACCGTCAGCCCGAAGGCGAAGGCCACCCCGGTGAAGCCGATGCCGAGATGCGGATAGGCGGCGGAGACCACCGCCGCGCCGCAGCCGCCGAACACCAGCCAGAACGTGCCGAGGAACTCCGCCATCATGCGGCGTTGCAGATCGCGGCTCATATCCGCCTCCCCCTGCGCCGCGTACCGGGGGCGCGACGACATATCGCTGCGTTCTATCAGGGCGGGACCGCGTGCGGTGGGAAAATGTCCGCGACCTGCGCGCGAGTGGGGCGGGTCGGGATCATACGAAATGGAAACGGGCGGGACGCCGTGGCGCCCCGCCCGTGCAGTCGTTTCAGGCCGGTCCGTCGCGGTCGGCGGCGGTCAGCGCTCCAGGCACATAGCGACGCCCATGCCGCCGCCGATGCACAGCGTCGCGAGGCCGCGCTTGGCGTCGCGGCGGCCCATCTCGTGCAGCAGGGTCGTCAGGATGCGCGCGCCCGACGCGCCGATCGGGTGGCCGATGGCGATGGCGCCGCCGTTGACGTTGACCTTCGACGTGTCCCAGCCGAGGTCCTTGTTCACCGCCAGCGCCTGTGCGGCGAACGCCTCGTTGGCTTCCACGAGGTCGAGGTCGTCGGCCTTCCAGCCGGCGCGCGCCAGCGCCTTGCGCGCCGAGGGGATCGGGCCGGTGCCCATCACCGCCGGATCGACGCCGGCCGTCGCGAACGAGACGATGCGGGCGAGCGGCTTGAGCCCGCGCTTCGCCGCCTCCGCCCCGCTCATCACCACCAGCGCCGCGGCGCCGTCGTTGATGCCCGACGCGTTGCCTGCGGTCACGGTCCCGTCCTTGCTGAAGGCCGGGCGCAGCTTCGCCATCGTCTCGGGCGAGGCGTCGTGGCGGATGTATTCGTCGTCGGCGAACACGCTCTCGCCCTTGCGGGTCTTGACCGTGACGGGCGCGATCTCGTCGCGGAAGCGGCCGGCCTTCTGCGCCGCACTCGCCTTCTGCTGCGAGGCGAGGGCGAAGGCGTCCTGTTCGTCGCGGGTGATCTGATAGGCGCGCGCGACGTTCTCGGCGGTGATGCCCATGTGATAGCCGTGGAAGGCGTCCCACAGCCCGTCCTTGAGCATGGTGTCGATGAATTCGACGCCACCCATCTTGGTGCCGCCGCGCAGATAGGCCGCGTGCTGCGACTGGCTCATGCTCTCCTGCCCGCCGGCGACGACGATGGCGCTTTCGCCGGTGCGGACCTGCTGCGCCGCGAGGGCGACGGCGCGCAGGCCGGAGCCGCAGACCTGGTTGATGCCGAACGCGGTCTTGCCGTCCGGCACGCCGGCGGCGCGGGCGGCCTGACGGGCGGGGTTCTGCCCCTCGCCGGCGGCGAGCACCTGGCCGAGGATCACCTCGTCCACGTCCTCGGCCGTGATGCCGGCGCGCTCGATCGCGGCGCGGAGGGCGACGGTGCCGAGTTCATGCGCGGACAGGGCCCCGAACGCGCCGTTGAAGCTGCCGACCGGCGTGCGCGCGGCCGATACGATGACGATGTCGTCCATTCTGGCTTCTCCCATTTCTAGTGCCTGCGGACGCCCGGTACTTACTACCGCGGGGTAGCCGGCGAAAGGGCGGCAACCCAGTCCCGCAGCGGGCGCCACAGCGCGCGCTCCGCCCCGGTGCCGGCGACCATGCCGACATGCCCGGCGCCCGGCTGGTGCACATGCGCGCCGGGAATCGCGGCGCCGAGCGGCAGCGCGGCCTCC
>NZ_BANB01000076.1 GCF_000964365.1 Acidisphaera rubrifaciens HS-AP3
GCGTCGTCGGTCATGCGGGGGTCCGGACGGAGGGGCATCGGATGATGCCACAGCCGGCGGACCGTGCCAGCCAAGAGGGCCCGGCCGGACCGCACCGGAACGGCGTGCGGTCCGGCCGGGGAGGCGGACGGCGGACAGGAACGGCAGCGGCGCGTCGGCGCCGGCGCGGCGCCCTGGGGAGTGGTCGACACCGCCGGAGCAGCGCGTCGTCTGCGTCTTAAGGTTGTATCATAACCAAAGACATTCGCGCAATGGTATTCTGCCGGCCGGTCCGGTTAGTCGTCTTCCGGCGCGATGACGTTCTGGGGCCGGTTGGTCAGCAGCGCCGCGCGCATCGTCTCGGCGGATTTCCGCCGGATGTCGGCCCAGGCCTCCGGGGTGTGGAAGGCGCTGTGCGGCGTGATGATCAGCCGTCCCTCCAGCCACGGGGCATGCGCGCGATAGGCCGCGAGAAGCCGCGGGACCGGGCCGCTGTCCGGCGGCTCGATCGGCAGCACGTCGAGCCCGGCCCCCGCGACATGGCCGTCGCGCAGGGCGTCGTGCAGGGCATCGACGTCGAGGATCGGCCCGCGCGCCGTGTTCACCACCACCGCCCCGCGCGGCAGCCGGGCCAGCGCGGCGCCGTCGATCATCCCGCGCGTCTCGCGCGTCAGCGGCGTGTGGATCGACAGGGTATTGGCCTGTTCCAGCAGCGCCTCCAGGCTGGGCGCGCGGTCGATTCCGAGCGCGAGTTCGGCACCGTTCGGGCGGTAGGGGTCGAAGAAGACGACGCGGTGGCCGAAGGCGCGGGCGCGCAGCGCGACGGCGGTGCCGATCCGGCCGAGCCCGAGTATGGCAAAGGTCTGCGTGCTCGCCCGGCGGATCGCCGGATCCTCGATGACCGACCACGGTGCCGGCGGGTCGCGCCGCTGCGCCGCGTGATGCAGCAGCAGCCCGCGCCGCAGCGCGAGCGCGAGGGCGACCGCATGGTCCGCCACCTCGGTCGTGCCGTAATCGGGCACGTTGCAGACCAGCACCCCGCGCGCGGCGGCGGCCGGACGGTCGATCCGGTCATAGCCCACGCCCATGCGCACGATCGCGCGCAGCCGGGGAAAGCGGGCGAGGTCGGCGGCCGAGACATGATGGCGGAAGATCATCAGCCCGTCGGTCGCGGCGCAGTCGGCGTCGTCCAGTTCGGCCAGGCGGGTGGTCCGGCGCATGACGACGCGGGCGCCGCCGGCGAACACCGCCTGTTCCACGGTGTCGTCCTGATACATCCCCTCGGGGTAGAGCACGGTTGGCTGCATTCTCGGTGGTGTTCCCTCTGCGTTGGCCGGACACTGCGCGGACCGGCCGCCGTCGGCAACGTCGCGGCGCCCGGCGGGCTCCCCGGCTGGGCAGCACAGGCATGCGGCGCCGCGCCCACGTGCCTCTGGACAGGCGGCCGCGCGCCCGCTATCAGCCGCCGCTTCGGAACGCGGGAGGTTCGGGACCGGTCGTGGCATGTCGCCATGGACACGGCGCGGCCGCATGCACCGCGGTCCCGGCGCAACCAGAAGGCCAGGGATCATGGCGAAGAAGATCGTCGGCTACATCAAGCTGCAGATACCGGCCGGCAAGGCCAATCCGTCGCCGCCGGTGGGGCCCGCGCTCGGTCAGCGCGGTCTGAACATCATGCAGTTCGTCAAGGAGTTCAACGCGGCGACCCAGCAGATGGAGCCGGGGATGCCGGTGCCGGTGGTCATCACCGCCTTCGCCGACCGCACCTTCAGCTTCATCACGAAGACGCCGCCGAACACGTATTTCCTGAAGAAGGCCGCCAAGGTCGACAAGGGGAGCTCGACCGTGGGCAAGGGCTCCGCGGTCGGCCGCGTGACGATGAGCCAGCTGCGTGAGATCGCCGCCCAGAAGATGGTCGACATGAACGCCAACGACGTCGACGGCGCCGTGCGCATGCTGGCCGGGTCCGCCCGTTCGATGGGCCTGACCGTGGTGGAGGGCTGAGCCATGGCGAAGAACAAGCGTCTTGCCGCCGCCTATGCCGCCGTGGACGCGAACCGCGCCTATGGGCTGGAGGAGGCGATCCGGCTGGCCAAGGCCAATGCCCGCGCCAAGTTCGACGAGACGATTGAGATGTCGATGAATCTCGGCATCGATCCGCGCCATGCCGACCAGATGGTCCGCGGGCTGATCAGCCTGCCGAACGGTACCGGCAAGACCCTGCGTATCGGCGTGTTCGCCCGCGGCC
The DNA here is from genome assembly GCF_000964365.1 of Acidisphaera rubrifaciens HS-AP3. GTDB lineage: Bacteria > Pseudomonadota > Alphaproteobacteria > Acetobacterales > Acetobacteraceae > Acidisphaera > Acidisphaera rubrifaciens. The sequence continues at coordinate 2,228 of NZ_BANB01000076.1, forward strand.
CCAAGGCCGAGGAGGCGCAGGCCGCCGGGGCCGACGTGGTCGGCGCGGAGGATCTGGCGGAGAAGGTGCAGGCGGGCGACATTCAGTTCGACCGCTGCATCGCGACGCCGGACATGATGGCGCTGGTCGGCCGGCTCGGTAAGATCCTGGGCCCGCGCGGCCTGATGCCGAACCCCAAGCTCGGCACCGTGACCATGGACGTGAAGGGCGCGGTCGCCGCCGCCAAGGCCGGGCAGGTCGAGTTCCGCGCCGAGAAGGCCGGGATCATCCATGCCGGCATCGGCAAGGCCAGCTTCGACGAGGGCAAGCTGCTGGAAAACGCCCGCGCGCTGGCGGACGCCGTGATCAAGGCGAAGCCCACGGGCGCCAAGGGTACCTATGTAAAGGCGGCGGCCGTCAGCTCCTCGATGGGGCCGGGCATCCGTGTCGAGGTCGCGAGCCTGAACGGCTAGACGCGACCGCGCTGAATACGCCGGGTCGGCCGCAGGGCCGGGCCGGCGGGCAGGGGGCTGCGGCCCCCGCACCTGTCCAAGACCGCACGTCCAGCCCGGCCCCGTCGCCGGGCGGCTAAGGGGGTAACCCGCGGGCGGGAGACGGGGGAACCGATACGACCGGGTCGGCGCCGCGCGCGGCGTCCGTCCCGAGCGGCGGTTGTTCTGTTCACGGGCAGGCGAACCGGGCTGCGGCGCCATTTCGGCCGCGGCCTTTGGGCAACCCGGCTCGGCGCGGTCCAAACGCGCCGGGCCATGACGGAGACGGGACGTGGACCGTACGGAGAAGCGCGACTTCGTCGCCTCCCTCGCCGCGGTGTTCGCCGAGACGTCGATGGTGGTCGTCACCCGCAATGACGGGCTGACGGTCGCCGAGGTGACGGATCTGCGGCGACGCATGCGTGCGGCGGGGGCGACCTACAAGGTCGCGAAGAACCGGCTGGCCACCCTGGCTTTGGAGGGGACCCGATTCGACGGCATCAAGCCGATGCTCACGGGTCCGACCGCGCTCGCGTGGTCGGCCGATCCCGTGGCGGTGGCGAAGACGGCCGTCGAGTTCGCCAAGACCAACGAGAGGTTCGTACTGATCGGCGGCGCCCTCGGCGTCCAGACGCTGGATGCGTCGGGAGTCAAGGCGCTCGCCGAACTGCCGAGCCTGGATGCGCTGCGCGCCAAGCTGCTGGGGCTGATCGTTGCCCCGGCCACGCGGATCGCCGGCGTTCTCCAGGCCCCGGCCGGACAGCTCGCGCGGGTCTTCGGGGCCTATGCCAAGGCAGGGGATGGCGAGGCGGCGGACGCCGCCTGACCAGCCGGCCAAGCGCCGGGGCCGCCTGTCGGCGGAATCCGGCTTGAACAGACGCAACCAGGGTATAGATTAAGGACACACGACAATGGCAGATCTGCAGAAGCTGGTGGACGAGCTGTCCAGCCTCACGGTACTCGAGGCTGCCGAGCTCTCGAAGCTGCTGGAAGACAAGTGGGGCGTCTCGGCCGCCGCGCCGGTGGCCGTCGCCGCCGCTGCGCCGACCGCCGCAGCCGCGGCCCCCGCGGCCGAGGAGCAGACGGAATTCACCGTCATCCTCGCGAAGTCCGGTGACAAGAAGATCAACGTCATCAAGGAGATCCGCACCATCACCGGTCTCGGCCTGAAAGAGGCCAAGGACCTGGTGGAGGGTGCGCCCAAGACGGTCAAGGAAGGCGTCAACAAGGACGACGCCGCCAAGATCAAGAAGGTTCTGGAAGAGCAGGGCGCGACTGTCGAGATCAAGTAAGACGGGTCAAGCCGGCGCCCGGCCGGCATCCCTTTCGGGGGGCGGGTCGGGCGTGCGCGGTGTTACCGGGCTGGACCGGGCGGGAGATGCTATTTCTCCCGCCCGTGTCGCCGTTTCCGGGCCGCGTGAGACAGTCGCCTGTCCCTGGGATCATCCAGGGCGGGCGATGCGACGGGTGCCGCCGGGGCCGCCTCGGCCGGCCGGCGTCACGATACGACAGCGTCGGCGCCGGGCCAACCGGTGGCGGCAGACGGGGCGGGCGGGTTTGGTCGCGGGGGCCGATGCGGCGCCCGGGCGTGCGGCGGGACAGCGGAAGTATTCATGAACGCGATCACCAAGTCTTTCACGGGACGCAAGCGGATCCGCAAGAGCTTCGGGCGGATCGGCGAAGTGGCGCCGATGCCGAACCTGATCGATGTGCAGCGGGCGAGCTATGAGGCGTTCCTGCAGATGAACGTGCCGCCCGACAGCCGCACCAACACCGGCCTGCAGGAAGTCTTCAAGTCGGTCTTCCCGATCGACGACTTCTCCGGCCGGGGGCGGCTGGAGTTCGTCTATTACGAGCTGGAAGAGCCGAAATACGACGTCGAGGAATGCATCCAGCGGGGCCTGACCTATGCCGCGCCGCTGAAGGTCATCCTGCGTCTGATCGTCTGGGACCTCGACGAGGAAACCGGCGCCAAGTCGATCCGCGACATCAAGGAACAGCCCGTCTACATGGGCGACATGCCGCTGATGACCGACAACGGCACGTTCATCATCAACGGGACCGAGCGCGTCATCGTCAGCCAGATGCACCGCAGCCCGGGCGTGTTCTTCGACCACGACAAGGGCAAGACGCACAGCAGCGGCAAGTTCCTGTTCGCCGCGCGCGTCATCCCCTATCGCGGCTCGTGGCTCGACTTCGAATTCGACAGCAAGGACATGATCTATGTCCGCATCGACCGGAAGCGGAAGCTGCCGGTGACGACGCTGCTGTACGCGCTCGAGAGCGCGTCCACGGCCGCGCTGCGCGCCGAGCGCGTCGCTGCCGGCGAGGAGCTTGATCCGGGGGAAGTCCGCGGCATGGATGCCGAGGAGATCCTCAACTACTTCTACGGTCAGGTGGTGTTCACCCGCACCGCCAAGGGCTGGGCGCGCCGCTTCGAACCCGAGGCGTTCAAGAACATCGCCCTCGCCGAGCCGCTGGTCGACGCAGACACCGGCGAGGTCGTGGCCGAGGCCGGCACCAAGCTGACGCAGCGCACGGCCCGCAAGATCGCGGAGCGCACCAGCGAGGTGCTGGTCGGCCGTGCCGACCTGCTCGGCCGTTTCGTCGCCGTCGACATGGTCAACGAGGAGACCGGCGAGATTTATGCCGAAGCCGGCGAGGAACTGGCCGAGGCGCGGCTGGCCGCGCTGGAGGCCGCCGGCATCGACCGGCTGCCGACGCTCGCGGTCGACCAGAGCAACGGTCCGTGGCTGCGCAACACGCTGGCGATCGACAAGAACACCAACCGCGACGACGCGCTGCTCGACATCTATCGGGTGATGCGGCCCGGCGAGCCGCCGACCGCGGAGACGGCCGAGGCGCTGTTCCGTGGCCTGTTCTTCGACCCCGACCGCTATGACCTGTCGGCGGTCGGCCGCGTGAAGATGAATATCCGCCTCGGCCTCGATGCGCCCGATACCGTCCGCACGCTGCGCAAGGAGGACATCCTGCGCACCGTCAAGGCGATGATCGAGCTCAAGGACCAGCGCGGCACCGTCGACGACATCGACAATCTCGGCAACCGGCGGGTGCGCTCGGTCGGCGAGCTGATGGAGAACCAGTACCGCGTCGGCCTGCTACGCATGGAGCGGGCGATCCGCGAGCGCATGGGCTCGGTCGATATCGACACGGTGATGCCGCACGACCTGATCAACGCCAAGCCGGCGGCGGCGGCGGTGCGGGAGTTCTTCGGCTCCTCGCAGCTGTCGCAGTTCATGGACCAGACCAACCCGCTGTCGGAAGTGACGCATAAGCGCCGCCTGTCGGCGCTCGGTCCGGGCGGCCTGACCCGCGAGCGCGCCGGCTTCGAGGTGCGCGACGTGCACCCGACGCATTACGGCCGTATCTGCCCGATCGAGACGCCGGAAGGTCCGAATATCGGCCTGATCAACAGCCTCGCGACCTATGCCAAGGTGAACAAGTACGGCTTCATCGAGACGCCGTACCGGCTCGTGGAAAACGGGCAGGTGCAGGACGGCTGGAAATACCTCTCCGCCATGGAGGAGGAACGTCTCGTCGTCGCGCAGGCCGACGCCAAGCAGGACGCCGAGGGCCGCTTCACCGACGATCTGGTCTCCGTCCGCCGCCAGGGCGATTTCCGCCTCGTGCGGCCGGAGGACGTGACGGCGATCGACGTCTCGCCCAAGCAGCTCGTCTCGGTCGCGGCGGCGCTGATCCCGTTCCTCGAGAACGACGACGCCAACCGGGCGCTCATGGGCTCGAACATGCAGCGCCAGGCGGTGCCGCTGATCCGTGCCGACGCGCCGCTGGTCGGCACCGGCATGGAGGCGGCCGTCGCCCGCGACTCCGGCGCCACGATCGTCGCGCGCCGCCCCGGCGTCGTCGATCAGATCGACGGCGCGCGTATCGTCGTGCGCGCAACCAACGAGGACGGCACGACGCGCGGCGTGGACATCTATCGCCTGCGCAAGTTCATGCGATCGAACCAGTCCACCTGCATCAACCAGCGTCCGCTGGTGCGCGTGGGCGACCGGGTGTTCGAGGGCGACATCATCGCCGATGGCCCGTCCACGGAGCTGGGCGAGTTGGCGCTCGGCCGCAACGTGCTGGTCGCGTTCATGCCGTGGAACGGCTACAACTTCGAGGACTCGATCCTGATTTCCGAGCGCATCGCGCGCGACGACGTGTTCACGTCCATCCACATCGAAGAGTTCGAGGTGATGGCGCGCGACACCAAGCTCGGTCAGGAGGAGATCACCCGCGACATCCCGAATGTCGGCGAGGAAAGCCTCAAGAATCTCGACGAGGCCGGCATCGTCTATATCGGCGCCGAGGTGAACCCGGGCGACATCCTCGTGGGCAAGGTGACGCCGAAGGGCGAAAGCCCGATGACGCCCGAGGAGAAGCTGCTGCGCGCCATCTTCGGCGAAAAGGCGTCGGACGTGCGCGACACGTCGCTGCGTCTGCCGCCCGGTGTGACCGGCACCGTCGTGGACGTGCGCGTCTTCTCCCGCCGTGGCGTCGACAAGGACGAGCGCGCGATGGCGATCGAGCGCGCGGAGATCGAACGTCTTGCCAAGGACCGCGACGACGAGCGCGCGATCCAGGAACGCAGCTTCCTCAACCGGCTGCGCGAGAAGCTGCTCAACCGCAAGGCGTCCGGCGGCTTCAAGGGCATCAAGTCCGGCACGGTCATCACCGACGAGGTGCTGGCCGAGCATCCGCGCGGTGCGTGGCGCCATATCGGCGTGCAGGACGACGCGGTGATGGCGGAGATCGAGACGCTGAAGCGCGAGTTCGACGCCGCCGTGGGTCGCCTGCAGGCGCGGTTCGACAGCAAGGTCGAGAAGCTGCAGCGGGGCGACGAGCTGCCGCCCGGCGTGATGAAGATGGTCAAGGTCTTCATCGCCGTGAAGCGCAAGCTGCAGCCGGGCGACAAGATGGCCGGCCGTCACGGCAACAAGGGCGTCGTCTCCCGCGTGACGCCGCTCGAGGACATGCCGTTCCTCGAGGACGGCACGCCGGTCGACCTCGTGCTCAACCCGCTCGGCGTGCCGAGCCGGATGAACGTGGGGCAGATTCTGGAGACGCATCTCGGCTGGGCCTGCGCCACGCTGGGGCGGCAGGTCGGCGCGCTCGTGGAGGAATACCGGCGCGGCGGGGCTGAGCGTGACGCGCTGCTCGATCATCTGCGTGACATCTACGGGCCGGAGATCTTCGACCGCGACATCGCCGATCTCGACAACGATCAGCTGATCGAGCTGGCGGAGAACCTGCGCAAGGGCATCCCGATCGCGACGCCCGTTTTCGACGGCGCCCGCATGTCCGATATCGAGGCGATGCTGGTGAAGGCGGGTCTCGATACGTCGGGGCAGGTCACGCTGGTGGACGGCCGCACCGGCGAGCCGTTCGAGCGCAAGGTGACGGTCGGCTACATCTACATGCTGAAGCTGCATCACCTGGTCGACGACAAGATCCATGCCCGTTCGATCGGTCCCTACAGCCTCGTCACCCAGCAGCCGCTGGGCGGCAAGGCGCAGTTCGGCGGTCAGCGCTTCGGCGAGATGGAGGTCTGGGCGCTGGAGGCCTACGGCGCGGCCTACACGCTGCAGGAGATGCTGACCGTGAAGTCCGACGACGTCTCCGGCCGCACCAAGGTCTATGAGGCGATCGTGCGCGAGCAGGACAATTTCGAGGCGGGCATCCCCGAGAGCTTCAACGTCCTCGTGAAGGAATTGAAGTCGCTGGGTCTCAACGTCGATCTGGACAACCGCGCGGCGTGATCGCGTCGTCGTATCTTCCCGCAGCAGAGGCGCGTGGCCGTGGCCGCGCCGCCCGAGGGGGCACCTGAGCCATGAACGAACTGATGAAGATCCTTGGCCAAGCCGGCCAGACGATGACGTTCGATCAGATCAAGATCTCGATGGCGAGCCCGGAGCAGATCCGCTCCTGGTCCTATGGCGAGATCAAGAAGCCCGAGACGATCAACTACCGCACCTTCAAGCCGGAGCGGGACGGGCTGTTCTGCGCGCGCATCTTCGGGCCGATCAAGGACTACGAGTGCCTGTGCGGCAAGTACAAGCGCATGAAGTTCCGCGGCATCATCTGCGAGAAGTGCGGCGTCGAGGTCACCTTGGCCAAGGTGCGGCGCGAGCGGATGGGGCATATCGAGCTTGCCTCGCCAGTCGCGCATATCTGGTTCCTCAAGTCGCTGCCGAGCCGCATCGGCCTGATGTGCGACCTGACGCTCAAGGAGCTGGAGAAGGTCCTGTATTTCGAGAGCTACGTGGTTCTCGAACCGGGTCTGACGGACCTGAAGCTGCATCAGCTGCTGACCGAGGATCAGCTGATGGCCAAGCAGGACGAATTCGGCGAGGACGCGTTCCGGGCCAGCATCGGCGCCGAGGCGATCAAGGTCATCCTCAACCTCATCAAGCTCGATGAGGAAAAGACCCGGCTGCGCGCCGACCTCAAGGAGACCACCAGCGAGGCGAAGCGCAAGAAGCTGGTCAAGCGTCTCAAGCTGATGGAGGCGTTTGCCGAAAGCGGATCGCGGCCGGACTGGATGATCCTCGACGTGGTGCCGGTGATCCCGCCGGAGCTGCGTCCGCTGGTGCCGCTCGACGGCGGGCGGTTCGCGACGTCGGACCTGAATGACCTGTATCGCCGCGTCATCAACCGCAACAACCGGTTGAAGCGGCTGATCGAGCTGCGCGCGCCCGACATCATCGTGCGCAACGAGAAGCGCATGCTGCAGGAGAGCGTGGACGCCCTGTTCGACAACGGGCGCCGCGGCCGCGCGATCACCGGCGCCAACAAGCGTCCGCTGAAGTCGCTGTCGGACATGCTGAAGGGCAAGCAGGGGCGCTTCCGCCAGAACCTGCTGGGCAAGCGCGTCGATTACTCCGGCCGTTCGGTCATCGTCGTAGGGCCGGAGCTGAAGCTGCATCAGTGCGGCCTGCCGAAGAAGATGGCGCTCGAGCTGTTCAAGCCCTTCATCTATGCCAAGCTCGAGAAATACGGCCACGCCACCACCATCAAGGCCGCGAAGCGGATGGTGGAGAAGGAGCGGCCCGAGGTTTGGGACATCCTTGAGGAGGTGATCCGCGAGCATCCGGTGATGCTGAACCGGGCGCCCACGCTGCATCGCCTGGGCATCCAGGCGTTCGAGCCGGTGCTGATCGAGGGCAAGGCAATTCAGTTGCATCCGCTGGTCTGCACCGCCTTCAACGCGGACTTCGACGGCGACCAGATGGCGGTTCACGTGCCGCTGTCGCTGGAGGCGCAGCTCGAGGCGCGCGTGCTGATGATGAGCACGAACAACATCCTCAGCCCCGCCAACGGCAAGCCGATCATCGTGCCGAGCCAGGACATCGTGCTCGGCCTTTACTACCTGTCGCTCGAGCTCCCGGAATTCCGCGCGACTCCGGATGATCAGGCACCGGCGATGGCCGGGATCGGCGAGATCGAGACGGCGCTGTTCGCCGGCGCGGTAAAGCTGCACGACAAGATCCGCGCGCGGTTCGAAACCGTGGACGCACACGGCAATCCGCTGCGTCAGCGTGTCATCACCACGCCCGGCCGGATGCTGATCGCGCAGATCCTGCCAAAACATCCGGCGGTGCCGTTCTCGCTGATCAACAAGCAGCTGACGAAGAAGAACGTCTCCGACGTGATCGACGCGGTGTACCGTCACTGCGGCCAGAAGGAATGCGTGATCTTCGCCGACCGCCTGATGGGGCTGGGCTTCGGTCAGGCGGCGCGCGCGGGCCTGTCCTTCGGCAAGGACGATCTGATCATCCCGGCGGAGAAGCCGGCGCTGATCGCCCGCACCCAGGCCGAGGCCAAGGAGTTCGAGCAGCAGTACCAGGACGGCCTGATCACCGCCGGCGAGCGGTACAACAAGGTCGTCGACGCATGGTCGCGCTGCACCGACGAAGTCGCCGCCGCGATGATGAAGGAGATCAGCAAGCAGGAGGCGGGCAAGCTCACCAACTCCGTCTGGATGATGTCGCACTCGGGCGCGCGCGGATCGCCGGCGCAGATGCGCCAGCTTGCCGGCATGCGTGGGCTGATGGCGAAGCCGTCGGGCGAGATCATCGAGCAGCCGATCATCGCCAACTTCAAGGAAGGCCTGTCGGTCCTCGAGTACTTCAACTCGACCCACGGCGCCCGCAAGGGCCTTGCGGACACGGCGCTCAAGACCGCCAACTCCGGCTATCTGACGCGCCGGCTTGTCGACGTGGCGCAGGACTGCATCATCGTCGAGGAGGATTGCGGCACCGAGCGCGGGCTGACGGTGCGCGCGGTGATGGACGGCGGCGAGGTGGTGGCGAGCCTGTCGGAGCGCATCCTGGGCCGTACCGTGGCCGAGGATGTGATCGACCCCGCCACCAACGCGGTGATGGTTCCGCGCAACACGTTGATCGAGGAAGCGGAAGCCGAGCGCATCGAGCGCGCCGGCATCGAGACGCTGCGCATCCGCTCCGTGCTGACCTGCGAAAGCCCCGTCGGGGTCTGCGGCCGCTGCTATGGCCGCGATCTGGCACGCGGCACGCCGGTCAATATCGGCGAGGCGGTGGGCGTGATCGCGGCGCAGTCGATCGGCGAGCCGGGCACGCAGCTGACCATGCGCACCTTCCATATCGGCGGCGCCGCCCAGCGTGGCGCGGAGCAGTCGAGCGTGGAGGCGAGCCATGATGGTCTCGTTTCCATCCGCAACAAGACCGTGGTGCAGAACAGCCAGGGTCTGCCGGTGGTGATGTCGCGCAACTGCGAACTGCTGCTGCTCGACGACCGGCAGCGCGAGCGTGCGCGCTTCCGCGTCCCCTACGGTGCCCGCCTGCTGGTGGACGAGGGGGCCCAGGTGGCGCGCGGTCAGAAACTGGCGGAGTGGGACCCCTACACGCTGCCGATCATCACGGAGCGCGCGGGGCAGGTCGAGTATCTCGACCTGTTGGACGGCGTGACGCTGGTCGAGCGCACCGACGACGTCACCGGTCTCACGTCCAAGGTTGTCGTCGACTATAAGCAGGGGGCAAAGAGCGCCGATCTGCGGCCGCGCCTGCAGCTCAAGGACGAGAAGGGCGAGGTTCTGCGGCTGCCCAACGGCAACGATGCCCGCTACTTCCTGTCGCCTGACTCGATCCTGTCGGTCGAGAACGGAGCCATCGTGGCGGCCGGCGACGTGCTCGCGCGCACCCCGCGCGAGGGCGGCAAGACACGCGACATCACCGGCGGTCTGCCGCGCGTCGCGGAACTGTTCGAGGCGCGGCGGCCCAAGGATCACGCCGTCATTGCCGAGACCGACGGGCGGGTGGAGTTCGGCAAGGATTACAAGGCCAAGCGCCGGGTGATCGTCAAGAACGACGAGACGGGCGAGGAGACCGAATACCTCATCCCGAAGGGCAAGCATGTCTCCGTGCAGGAGGGCGACTTCGTCCGCCGGGGCGACCCGCTCGTCGACGGACCGCGCGTGCCGCACGATATCCTCAAGGTGCTCGGCGTCGAGGCGCTGTCCGACTACCTCGTCAACGAGATCCAGGACGTCTACCGGCTGCAGGGCGTGAAGATCAACGACAAGCACATCGAGGTGATCGTCCGTCAGATGCTGCAGAAGGTGGAGGTGCTCGATCCGGGCGACACCACCTATCTGGCCGGTGAGCAGGTGGATCGGATGGAGTTCGACGTGGTCAACGGCAAGCTGGCGAAGGACGAGCGGCCGGCCATGGCCATGCCGGTGCTGCAGGGCATCACCAAGGCCAGCCTGCAGACGCACAGCTTCATCAGCGCCGCGTCGTTCCAGGAGACGACCCGTGTGCTGACCGAAGCGGCGACGGCGGGCAAGGTCGATACCCTGCTGGGCCTGAAGGAGAACGTGATCGTCGGGCGGTTGATCCCGGCGGGTACGGGCAGCGTGATGAACCGGCTGCGCGCCATCGCCGCCGGACGCGACCAGCGGCTGCTGCGCCAGGGAGACGCCCCGGCGCGCATCGAAGGGGCACACGCGGCCGAATAGCCGTCGGGCCGGCGCCGCTCTCGGCGACGCCGGCCCGATCTGCCCACCGCCCACCGCGCGGTGTCCGTCGGCGGCGACACGGTCGCCCTGTGCGATACGGTTTAGGTCCGCCCACGCCGCGAACCGATGGACCCGTGCATAACATCGCAATCGGCGGCGCCTATCCGCCGAAGCGTCCGCTCGACCTGCCGCAGGTGCCGCCGGGCCTGGACGGGCTGCCCGTCCAGCCGCACGGCGTGGGGCGTGACGACGTCCCGGAGCCGGAGGTCCATCGCATGGCCGCCGCGGCCGAGGGGCGCGTCCGTCCACGACGGCGTCTGACGGCATCGCCAGAACTGGCTGATACACACCGCCGGCGAAGTCGCGTTGCCGAGTCGTGTCCTGCGCGTGCTGGCCCTGGATGCCGTGCTGCACCGGCGTCCTGGGATGGCCACGAAAACGATGCCGGCGGCGCTTCCGTACCGACCTGATGATGGCGCGGCTGGACCGCGCTCTGGCTTCAGCGTTGTAGCGGGCAGCCCAGTCACCCTCGCGGGATTGGCCATGCGTGGGCGCAACGCACCCATACGCCGTCGCGGTTGGCCCGCGCAGCGCTTGACTCGCCCCGGTGCCCCCCGTAAAGACCGCCACCTCGGCCGACGCCACCCTCGCTGGGTGGTCGCTCGCCGTCTCGCAGGCCCCAGAGTACGCGGCACCGCCCCGGTCTTCCGGCGGCTCAGGCCACGTGCAGGACGCAACCCGCCGGATGGGCAATGCCCATGCCGTGCGGGTCGCGCGCATTGGGGCGGGCGGTCGCGGCGGATGAAAAGGCCGGTCAGTTCAAGCGCTCGGTTCGCCGCGCGCCAGAGGGATGAGGGTGCATGCCGACGATCAACCAGTTGATCGCAAAGGGCCGCGAGCCGCAGAAAAGCCGGAACAAGGTGCCGGCCCTGCAGGGCTGCCCGCAGAAGCGCGGCGTCTGCACGCGCGTCTACACGACGACGCCGAAGAAGCCGAACTCCGCGCTCCGCAAGGTCGCGAAGGTGCGCCTGACCAACGGCTACGAGGTCGTGAGCTACATCCCGGGCGAGGGGCATAACCTCCAGGAGCACTCGGTCGTGCTGATCCGCGGCGGCCGCGTGAAGGACCTTCCGGGCGTGCGCTATCACATCCTGCGCGGCGTGCTCGACACGCAGGGTATCGCCAAGCGTCGCCAGCGCCGGTCGCTGTATGGCGCGAAGCGGCCGAAGTAGGGGGCGCGGGCAATGAGCAGACGACGCCGCGCGGTCAAGCGCGAGATCCTGCCGGACGCGCAGTTCGGCGACACCGTGCTGACGCGCTTCATGAACGCGCTGATGTACGACGGCAAGAAGAGCGCCGCCGAGGGCATCGTGTATGGTGCGCTCGACGTGCTGAAGAAGCGCGGCGGCAGCCACGCCGATCCGATCCGCCTCTTTCACGAGGCGCTGGACAACGTGAAGCCGGCGGTCGAAGTCCGCTCGCGCCGCGTCGGTGGCGCGACGTACCAGGTCCCGGTCGAGGTGCGGACCGAGCGTCGGCAGGCGCTGGCGATCCGCTGGATCATCGACGCGGCGCGCAAGCGCGGCGAGCACACGATGCAGGACCGGCTGTCGAATGAGCTGCTGGACGCGGTGAACAACCGTGGCTCGGCGGTGAAGAAGCGCGAGGACACCCACCGGATGGCCGAGGCGAACAAGGCCTTCAGCCACTATCGCTGGTAACGGAGAAGACCATGGCCAAGGCGAAATTCGAGCGGAACAAGCCGCACTGCAACATCGGCACGATCGGCCATGTCGACCATGGCAAGACGTCGCTGACGGCCGCCATCACCAAGGTGCTGGCGAAGACCGGTGGTGCGACCTTCACCGCGTATGACCAGATCGACAAGGCGCCGGAAGAGAAGGCGCGCGGCATCACGATCTCGACCGCCCATGTCGAGTACGAGACGAAGAACCGCCACTACGCCCACGTCGATTGCCCCGGCCACGCCGACTACGTGAAGAACATGATCACGGGCGCGGCGCAGATGGACGGCGCGATCCTGGTGGTCTCCGCCGCCGACGGCCCGATGCCGCAGACCCGCGAGCACATCCTGCTCGCGCGTCAGGTCGGCGTGCCGGCGCTGGTGGTGTTCCTCAACAAGATGGACATGGCCGACCCCGAACTGGTCGAGCTGGTCGAGCTGGAAGTGCGCGACCTGCTGAACAGCTATCAGTTCCCGGGCGACGACATCCCGATCATCAAGGGCTCGGCGCTCTGCGCGCTCGAGGACAAGCAGCCGGAAATCGGCGAGCAGGCGATCCTCGAGCTGATGGCGGCGGTGGACAGCTACATCCCGCAGCCGGAGCGCCCGGTCGACCGTCCGTTCCTGATGCCGATCGAGGACGTGTTCTCGATCTCCGGCCGCGGCACCGTGGTGACCGGCCGCGTCGAGCGCGGCGTGGTGAAGGTCGGCGAGGAAGTCGAGATCGTCGGACTGAAGGCAACCGTGAAGACCATTGTCACGGGCGTCGAGATGTTCCGCAAGCTGCTCGACCAGGGCCAGGCCGGCGATAACATCGGCGCGCTGCTGCGCGGCACCAAGCGCGAGGATGTCGAGCGCGGCCAGGTGCTGGCGGCGCCGGGCACGATCACGCCGCACACCAAGTTCAAGGCCGAGGCCTATATCCTCACCAAGGAAGAGGGCGGCCGCCACACGCCGTTCTTCACCAACTACCGGCCGCAGTTCTACTTCCGCACGACCGACGTGACCGGCGTCGTGCAGCTGCCGGAAGGCACCGAGATGGTGATGCCCGGCGACAACGTGTCGATGGACGTGGAGCTGATCGCGCCGATCGCGATGGATGAGGGGCTGCGCTTCGCGATCCGCGAGGGTGGCCGCACGGTGGGTGCGGGCGTCGTCGCCAGCATCACGAAGTAGCTTGACGCACTGGCGAGCCCGGCCTGCTCCTCATGCGAGGCAGGCCGGGTTTGTTTTCTCTCGGGTTTAGGGGCGGCTTGGTCGTACGACGATGGACAACCAAAATATCCGTATACGCCTCAAGGCGTACGATCACCGGGTGCTGGATAACAGCACCAAGGAGATCGTGAACACTGCCAAGCGCACCGGTGCCCGCGTTCGCGGTCCCATTCCGCTGCCGACGCATATCGAACGTTTCACCGTGAACCGTTCGCCGCATGTCGACAAGAAAAGCCGCGAGCAGTTCGAAATCCGCACCCATCGCCGGCTGCTCGACATTGTCGAACCCACGCCGCAGACGGTGGACGCGCTCATGAAGCTCGACCTCGCCGCCGGCGTGGACGTCGAGATCAAGATCTAAGGGGGCTGGGGTGAGCACGCGCACCGGCTTGCTGGCAAAGAAGCTCGGCATGACCCGCATCTTCCGCGACGACGGCACGCATGTGCCGGTCACGGTGCTGCACGTCGACAGCGTCCAGGTCGTCGCCCAGCGGACCGAGGCGCGTGACGGCTACAACGCCGTGCAGCTCGGCTGGGGCCGCGCCAAGGTGAAGAACGTCACGAAGCCGAACAAGGGCCACTTCGCCGCGGCGAAGGTGGAGCCGAAGGCGAAACTGGCGGAGTTCCGCGTGGCGCCGGACGCGCTGCTGGAGCCCGGCGCGACCCTGTCGGCCGCGCATTTCGTGGCGGGACAGAAGATCGACGTCACCGGCATCAGCAAGGGCAAGGGATTTGCCGGCGCGATGAAGCGCTGGAACTTCGCCGGTCTCGAGGCCTCGCACGGCGTGTCGATCAGCCATCGCAGCCACGGCTCGACGGGCAACCGGCAGGACCCGGGCAAGACCTTCAAGAACAAGAAGATGGCCGGGCATCTCGGGCAGGAGCGCGTGACGACGCTCAATCTCGAGGTGGCGGCGGTCGATGCAGAGCGCGGGCTGATCATGGTGCATGGCGCCATTCCCGGCGCCAAGAGCGGCTGGGTGCTGGTACGCGACGCCATCAAGCGCGCGCGTCATGCCGATGCGCCTTATCCGGCCGCGCTGACCGCCAACGCCGCCGACGCGGGCTGACGGAGCGTGTGATGCAGATCGCGATCAGGACACTCGACAACGCCGAGGCCGGCACCGCCGACCTCCCCGACGAACTTTTCGCCGCGGACCCGCGCGCCGACATCATGGCCCGCGTGGTGCACTGGCAGCTCGCGAAGCGGCGCGCCGGCACCCACAAGGTGAAGGGCATGTCGGAGGTGAGCGGCACGACCAAGAAGCCGTATCGCCAGAAGGGCACCGGCAACGCGCGCCAGGGCAGTCTGCGCGCGCCGCAGTTTCGCACCGGCGGCGTGGTGCACGGCCCGGTCGTGCGCGACCATGGCTACAGCCTGAACAAGAAGGTCCGTCGGCTCGGCCTGATCTCGGCGCTGTCGCAAAAGCAGGCGGAAGGCAAGCTGGTGGTGCTCGACGCCGCCCGCGGCGCCGGCAGGACCCGTGACCTGGCGGCGAAGCTGCGGGCGCTCGGCTGGTCCTCCGCGCTGATCGTCGACCATCAGGTCGACGGGGAGTTCGCGCGGGCGAGCCGCAACCTGCCCCGGATCGACGTCCTGCCGACCGAGGGCGCCAACGTCTACGACATCCTGAACCACGATCTGCTGGTGGTGACCACGGCCGGCGTCGAGGCACTGAAGCAGCGTCTGCTCGACGGAGTGGCGGCATGAACACCACCGCGGCGAAGCGCCCGACCCTGTCGCGCGAAAGCATGTATCAGATCATCCGCAGCCCGGTCGTCACCGAAAAGGCGACGATGCTGACGGAGAAGCATCAGGTGGTGTTCCGCGTGGCGATCGACGCGAGCAAGCCGGAGATCAAGGCGGCGGTCGAGGGGCTGTTCAGCGTCAACGTGACCGCCGTCAACACGGTGGTGCAGAAGGGCAAGACGAAGCGCGTGCGCGGCCGTCCCGGTCGGCGCAGCGACGTGAAGAAAGCGTATGTGACGCTCAAGGAAGGTCAGACGATCGATCTGACCACCGGGCTCTCGTAAGGCGCGGACGATGGCACTGAAGCATTATAACCCGGTCACGCCGAGCCTGCGCGGCACGATCCTCATCGACCGTGCCGACCTGTACAAGGGCAAGCCGGTCAAGGGGCTCACCGAAGGCAAGAACGGCTCCGGCGGGCGCAACAACCACGGGCACGTGACCAGCCGCTTCCGCGGCGGCGGGCACAAGCAGTCCTATCGCGTGGTCGACTTCAAGCGCCGCGCGAAGCCCGACGTTCCGGCGACGGTCGAGCGTCTGGAATACGACCCGAACCGCACGGCCTTCATCGCCCTGATCAAGTATCAGGACGGCGAGCTGGCCTATATCCTCGCGCCGCAGCGGTTGCGCGTGGGCGACATGGTCGTGTCCGGCGCGCGCGCCGATATCAAGCCGGGCAACGCGATGCCGCTGGCGGCGATCCCGGTCGGGACGATCGTCCACAACATCGAGATGAAGGTGGGCGCCGGCGGCAAGATCGCCCGCGCGGCCGGCACCTATGCGCAGCTCGTCGGCAAGGATGCCGGCTACGCGCAGATCAAGCTGATGTCGGGCGAGCTGCGCATGGTCCGTGCCGAGTGCATGGCGACGATCGGCGCGGTGTCGAACCCCGACAACATGAACCAGGCGATCGGCAAGGCCGGGCGTTCGCGCTGGCTCGGCCGTCGCCCGCATAACCGCGGCGTGGTGATGAACCCGGTGGATCACCCGCACGGCGGCGGCGAGGGCCGCACCTCGGGCGGCCGTCACCCGGTCACGCCGTGGGGCAAGCCGACCAAGGGCTACAAGACGCGCGTCAACAAGCGCACCGACAGCCTGATCATCCGCCGCCGCAACAAGGGCAAGTAAGATGGCGCGTTCCGTCTGGAAGGGTCCGTTCGTCGACGGGTATCTGCTGAACAAGGCGGATGCCGCGCGCGCTTCGGGCCGCAATGAGATCATCCGCATCTGGTCGCGCCGTTCGACGATCCTGCCGCAGTTCGTCGGCCTGACCTTCGGCGTCTACAACGGCCACAAGTTCCTGCCCGTGCAGGTGACCGAGAACATGGTCGGCCACAAGTTCGGCGAGTTCTCGCCGACCCGCACGTTCTCGGGGCATGCGGCCGATCGCAAGGCGAAGCGGGGCTGATACGATGAGCAAGCCAAAGCATCCGCGCGGCCTCGCCGATCACGAGGCGCAGGCGATCCTGTCGAACCTGCGCGTCTCGCCGCGCAAGCTCAACGTCGTCGCCGGGCTGATCCGCAACCGCGCGGCCGCCGACGCGGTGGCGCAGCTGACGTTCAGCAAGCGCCGCATCGCGCAGCAGGTCCGCAAGACGCTCGAGAGCGCGATCGCCAACGCGGAGAACAACCATCAGCTCGACGTCGACCGTCTGGTCGTCTCGCGGGCCGAGGTCGGCCGTTCGGTGGTCATGCGTCGTTTCCACGCCCGCGGCCGTGGCCGCGCGGCCCGTGTCGAGAAGTGGTTCAGTCACCTGAAGATCGTCGTCGCCGAGCGTGCGCAGGAAACCGAGTCCGGGCAGGAGGCCGCCTGATCATGGGTCACAAGGTCAATCCCGTCGGATTGCGGCTCGGCATCAACCGGACCTGGGATAGCCGCTGGTTCGCCGGCACCGATTACGCGAAGCTGCTGCACGAGGACCTGCGCCTGCGCGCGCATCTGCGGCGCAAGCTGCAGAACGCCGGTGTCTCGCGCGTGGTGATCGAGCGTCCGGCCAAGAAGCCGCGCGTGACGATCTACGCCGCCCGTCCCGGTGTCGTGATCGGCAAGAAGGGCCAGGACATCGACGTGCTGCGCAAGGACCTCGCCCGCATGGCGAAGGCCGACGTGGCGCTGAACATCGTCGAGATCCGCAAGCCCGAGATCGACGCGCAGCTGGTGGCCGAGAACATCGCGCAGCAGCTCGAGCGTCGCGTCGCCTTCCGCCGGGCGATGAAGCGGGCGGTGCAGTCGGCCATGCGGCTCGGCGCGCAGGGCATCCGCATCAATTGCGGCGGCCGTCTCGGCGGCGCGGAGATCGCGCGCGTCGAGTGGTATCGCGAGGGGCGGGTGCCGCTGCACACGCTGCGCGCGGACATCGATTTCGGCATCGCGACCGCCAAGACCACCTATGGCACCTGCGGCGTCAAGGTGTGGATCTTCAAGGGCGAGATCATGGCCCACGACCCGCTGGCACAGGATCGCCGCGCGGCCGAACAGGCGCCTCAGCGCTAAGGACGACGGACGATGCTCTCTCCGAAACGCACCAAGTACCGCAAGGCCCACAAGGGCCGCATCCACGGCGATGCCAAGGGCGGAACCGCGCTCAACTTCGGCGCCTTCGGCCTGAAGGCGATGGAGCCGGAGCGTATCACGGCGCGCCAGATCGAGGCGTCGCGCCGGGCGATCACCCGCGCGATGAAGCGCGCCGGGCGCGTCTGGATCCGCATCTTCCCGGACGTGCCGGTGAGCCGCAAGCCCGCCGAGGTGCGCATGGGTTCCGGCAAGGGCAGCCCGGAGTTCTGGGTCGCCCGAGTCAAGCCGGGCCGCATCATCTTCGAGATCGACGGCGTCCCGGTCGAGACGGCCCGCGCCGCGCTGACGCTCGGGGCGGCAAAGCTGCCGATCAAGACCAAGTTCATCCAGCGGATCGGGGACGCGTGATGGCCAAGTCGGTTGTCAACAAGGTCGGCGACGTCCGCGCCAAGAGCGACGACCAGCTCAAGGAGCTGGTGCTGGAGCTGCGCCGCGAGCAGTTCAACCTGCGCTTCCAGCGGGCGACCGGCCAGCAGGAAGGCATCGGCCGTATCCGCGAGGCGCGGCGCGAGATCGCGCGGGCCAAGACCGTGATGAGCGAGCGCACGCGCGCCGCCGCCAAAGCCTGAGGAGGGCGAGCGATGCCCAGGCGCGTCCTGACCGGCCGTGTGACCAGCGACAAGATGGACAAGACGGTGACCGTCCTTGTCGATCGTCGCGTGATGCACCCGATCTATAAGAAGTTCATTCGCCGTTCGAAGAAGTACGCGGCGCATGACGAGCACAACATCTGCGCCGTCGGCGACACGGTGCGCATCGTCGAGTGCGCGCCGATGTCCAAGCGCAAGACCTGGACCGTGGTCGAGCGCAACGGCACCGTGCTGAGCGATGCCCCGCGTGACGCGGTGGCCGTGGCCGAGGCCCATCCCGCGCCGCCCGCCCCGGCGCCGACGGTCTGACGGAGGCGAACGATGATCCATCCCGAGACCAATCTCGAAGTCGCCGACAACTCCGGCGCGCGCCGCGTGCAGTGCATCAAGGTGCTCGGCGGGTCGAAGCGGAAGACCGCGTCCGTCGGCGACGTGATCGTCGTCTCCGTCAAGGAGGCGATCCCGCGCGGCAAGGTGAAGAAGGGCGACGTGCACCAGGCGGTGATCGTGCGCACCAGCTTTCCCGTGCGGCGTGCCGACGGCAGCGCCATCCGCTTCGATCGCAACGCCGCGGTGCTCATCAACAAGCAGCAGGAGCCGATCGGCACCCGCATCTTCGGCCCGGTCGTGCGCGAACTGCGCGGGCGGAAGTTCATGAAGATCATCTCGCTCGCGCCAGAGGTGCTGTGATGGCCGCGCGTATCCGACGGGGCGACCGGGTCGAAGTGATCAGCGGCGCGAACAAGGGCCAGCGCGGCGAAGTCACCCGCGTGTTCCCCGACGCGCAGCGGGCGATCGTGCAGGGCGTCAACCGCGTGACCAAGCACACGAAGCCGCGCGGCATGGGTCAGCCGGGCGGGATCGTGCAGGAGGAGGCGGCGATCCATCTGTCGAACCTCGCGCTGATCGATCCCAAGACCGACAAGCGCACGCGGGTATCGTTCCGCGTGCTCGACAACGGCAGCAAGGTGCGGGTCGCGCGGGCGACCGGCAATCTGATCGAAGGCTGATGGCGATGAGCGACACCGAGACTGACGGGACCGAGGCCGTGCTGGTGCGTACGCGCCTGCATGCCCATTACAACGACGTCGTGCGTCCGGCGCTGATCAGCGAGTTCGGGTACAAGAACCCGATGCAGGTGCCGCGGCTGGAAAAGATCGTCATTAACATGGGCGTGGGCGAAGCCGCCGGCGACCAGAAGAAGCTTGATGCGGCCGTCTCCGACCTCGCGATGATCAGCGGCCAGAAGCCGATCAAGACGGTGGCCAAGAAGGCGATCGCCGGGTTCAAGATCCGCAAGGGTCTGCCGATCGGCTGCAAGGTCACGCTGCGCAAGGCGCGGATGTACGAGTTCCTCGACCGTCTGATCACCATCGCCATGCCGCGCGTCCGCGACTTCCGCGGCATCACCGGCAAGGGTTTCGACGGCCGCGGCAACTTCGCCATGGGGATGAAGGAACAGATCGTGTTCCCTGAAATCGTCTACGACAAGGTGGACGCGGTGCGGGGCATGGACATCGTGTTCGTCACGACGGCGCGTACCGATGCCGAGGCGAAGGCGCTGCTGAAGGGTTTCAGCATGCCGTTCGCGAACTGACCCGCCCGCCGGCACCGTCGCGGCGCCGGCGACCGAACAGAGACTGGGGAAGACCGCCGGCCTTGGCCGGTGCGTTCCGGAGGATAGAGCGTATGGCGAAGACGTCTCAGGTGAACCGCAACAAGAAGCGCGAGTCGATGGCCCGTCGCGACCGTGGCAAGCGCGCGGCGCTGAAGTCGGTGGTCATGGACCGCACGCTGTCGGTGGAGGAGCGGTTCGAGGCGACGGTGCGGCTGGCGCAGCTGCCGCGCAACGGCGCGGCCAATCGCGTCCGGCTGCGCTGCGAACTGACCGGCCGCTCGCGCGCCAACTACCGCAAGTTCCGGCTGTGCCGCATCGCGCTTCGTGACCTTGCCAGTGCCGGGCAGATCCCTGGCATGGTCAAGGCGAGCTGGTAGGAGGGCGTACGATGTCCTTGTCCGATCCACTCGGCGACATGCTGACCCGCATCCGCAATGCCCAGCGGTCGCGTCAGACGAGCTGCGTCTCCCCGGCGTCGAAGCTGCGTGCCAACGTGCTCGACGTGCTGAAGCGCGAGGGTTTCATCCGCAGCTTCTCGGCCGAGGAGCTGCGCCCCGGTGTCGCGCAGCTGCGTATCGAGCTGAAGTACAACGACGGCGAACCGGTCATCAAGGAGATCACCCGCGTCTCCAAGCCGGGCCGCCGCGTCTATTCGAAGATCCGCGAACTGCCGCGCGTCTATGCGGGGCTCGGCATCTCCATCCTGTCCACGCCGCGCGGCGTGATGTCGGATGCGGAGGCGCGCGCTGCCAATGTCGGCGGCGAAGTCCTGTGCCGCGTGTTCTGAGGGGGCGGGAATGTCACGCATAGGCAAATACCCGGTTACCGTGCCGGCCGGCGTGCAGGTCGCGCTGGCCGGGCGCACGCTGACGGCGAAGGGCAAGCTCGGCGAGCTGACCCTGGCGCTCACCGACGACGTGGATGCGACGGTCGAGGGCAACAGCGTCGCCATCGCGCCGCGCGGCGGCGAGCGTCGGGCCCGCATGATGTGGGGCACCACGCGCGCCCTGGTCGCCAACATGATTCACGGCGTGTCGGCCGGCTACACGCGCACGCTGGAGATCACGGGAACCGGCTTCCGCGCCTCGGTGCAGGGGCGCAACCTCGTGATGAACCTCGGCTTTTCGCACGACGTGGTGTATGCGGTGCCGGACGGCATCACCATCACGACCCCGCGCCCGACCGCAATCGCGATCGCCGGCACGGACAAGCGTCTGGTCGGTCAGGTCTGCGCCGAAATCCGCGCCTTCCGTCCGCCCGAGCCCTACAAGGGCAAGGGCGTGAAGTTCGAGGGCGAGGCGATCCGGCGCAAGGAAGGCAAGAAGAAGTAGCATGAGCGGGATCAAGGATCTGCGCGAGCGCCGCCAGTCCCGGCTGCGCTTCCAGTTGCGCCAGAAGAGCAGCGGACGGCCGCGGCTGTCGGTGTTCCGGTCGGGCAAGCACATCTATGCCCAGGTGATCGACGATGCGCAGGGTCGCACCGTCGCGGCCGCGTCCACGCTGGACAAGGGCCTGCGCGAGAGCCTGCGGACCGGCGCCGACAAGGCCGCCGCCGCGGCGGTCGGCACGCTGATCGCCGAGCGGGCGAAGGCCGCGGGCATCTCCGCGGTGGTCTTCGACCGCGGGGCCTATCTGTATCACGGCCGCGTCAAGGCGCTGGCCGATGCCGCCCGTGAGGGCGGTCTCGACTTTTGAGGAAGCGGAACGATGGCGCGTGAGGCGAGAGAGGGCGGCCGAGGCCGCGACCGGGACCGGAGCCACGACCGCGACGGTGGCGACGACATCATCGACAAGCTCGTCACCATCAACCGCGTGGCCAAGGTGGTGAAGGGCGGCCGACGCTTCGCCTTCGCCGCCCTGGTCGTGGTCGGCGACCAGAAGGGTCGCGTCGGCTACGGCGCGGGCAAGGCGCGCGAGGTGCCGGAGGCGATCCGCAAGGCGACCGAACGGGCCAAGC
This sequence comes from Acidisphaera rubrifaciens HS-AP3, assembly GCF_000964365.1. Lineage (GTDB taxonomy): Bacteria > Pseudomonadota > Alphaproteobacteria > Acetobacterales > Acetobacteraceae > Acidisphaera > Acidisphaera rubrifaciens. Next base: position 24,168 of record NZ_BANB01000076.1, read on the forward strand.
GCGCGATGATCCGCGTGCCGATGAAGGAAGGCCGGACCCTGCATCACGACGTGGAGGGGCATTTCGGCGCCGGCTCCGTGGTTCTGCGCTCGGCCTCGGCCGGCACCGGCATCATCGCGGGCGGTCCGATGCGCGCGGTGTTCGAGACGCTGGGCATCGGCGACGTGGTGGCCAAGTCGCTCGGCAGCCGCAACCCGCACAACATGGTGAAGGCGACGTTCGCCGCGCTGCAGAAATGCGCCTCGCCCCGGTCGGTCGCGTCGCGCCGCGGCAAGAAAGTGTCGGACCTGCTCGGCCGCCGCGATGGCGGCCAGGCGGCGGCGCCGGAGGCAGCGGCCGATGCGTAAGATACGGGTGACGCAGGTAGCGTCCGGCAACGGGCGTAAGCCCGGGCAGAAAGAGACGCTCTCCGGGCTCGGTCTGAACCGGATCCGGTCGGTGCGGGTGCTCGAAGACACGCCCGCGATACGCGGCATGGTGCGCAAGGTCGCGCATCTGGTGCAGGTCGAGGAAGTGGCGGAATGAAGCTGAACGAACTGCGCGACAACCCCGGCTCGCGCCTGAAGTCCAAGCGGCTGGGCCGCGGCATCGGCTCCGGCAAGGGCAAGACCTCGGGCAAGGGCGTCAAGGGTCAGAAGGCGCGCGAGGGCGTATCCCTGAACGGATTCGAGGGCGGCCAGCTGCCGATCTACCGCCGGCTGCCGAAGCGGGGGTTCAAGAACCCGTTCCGCAAGGAATACGCGCCGGTCAATCTCGGCGCGCTCGCGCGGGCGATCGAGTCCGGCCGAATCGACGGCAGCCAGCCGATCGACGAGGATGCGCTGCGGCGCGCGGGGCTGGTGCGCGGCGGCAAGGTGGCCGGCGTGCGGCTGCTGGCGCAGGGCGAGATCGGGCGTGCGGTCACCATCAGCGTCTCCGGTGCCTCGGCCGCGGCGGTGGCGGCGGTGCAGGCGGCC
>NZ_BANB01000075.1 GCF_000964365.1 Acidisphaera rubrifaciens HS-AP3
GGCCGCGCGGCGGGCGGGCGTCAGTCGGCGGCGTGCAGCGTATGCGATTCGGCCGCGCCGGGTGGCGCGGACGGGGCGGCGGCGCGGGCGGCGGCCAGCGCGTCCTCCGGCTCCATGCGGACATGCACGCGCGGGTCGATATGGGCGTGCGTGATGCGCCCGTCCTGGCCGATGACATAGGTCGCGGTCACCGGCACGGCCCAGGTGCCGCAGGCGTTCATGCGCGGCAGCGCGTGGCCCAGCCGTTCGTACAGCGGGCGCAGCGGCTCGGGCAGCTGGAACATCAGCGACCAGGCCTTGCCCACCTGCGCGCCGGTATCGCTCAGCAGCGAGAAGGTCAGGCCATGCGTCTCCGCCACCTGCCGCGCGGTCGCCGCGTCCTGCGGTGCCACGGCGAGGATGCGGGCCGGGATCGCGGCGGCGCGGGCGGCGATGCGCTGCAGGCCGCGCAAGGCGATCATGCAGAACGGACACCACGCGCCGCGATAGAAGGTCAGGATGACCGGCCCCGTGCGCAGCGCGTCATACAGGCGCACCGGCACGCCGTTCTGGTCGGGCAGGGTGAAATCGGGCGCCACGTCGCCCACCTGCGGCGCGTGGCGTCCGTGTTCGGACTCGGCCAGCATCGCCTCGGACGCTAGGACGTGGGGCGCGTCGCTCCCGACGCGGTCCAACATGCAGGCCCGGAAGGCCGCAAGCTCCGTGTTCAAGGTCATGGCGCGTCTCCCAACAAACGGCGTGCCAGGGAAATCCCAGGCGCCGCTTCAGCCTTCAACATTGTTTATCTGGCGTTACAACGCTATCTGGCGTTTTCCGATGGTATCTATACCGGAGCGTATGAGGCAATGGATCTCATTGCGGCGCTGCGTGCCTTCAGCCGTGTCGCTGAAAGCGGCTCCTTTTCCGCCGTTGCCCGCGAAATGGGCACGACGCAGCCCGCCGTCTCGCGGCAAATCGCGGCACTTGAGGATTATTTGGGCGTACGTCTGCTGCACCGCACCACGCGGTCGCTGGCGCTGACGGAGGATGGCCGCGACCTTCTCGCGCATGCGACGCGGGTGCTGGAGGCGGTGGAGGAGACCGAGGCGGCGGTCGGCCGGGGCCGCGCCTCGCCCGGCGGGCTGGTGCGCATCGGCGCGTCGGTCAGCTTCGGCCGCCTGTATATCGCGCCGCGGATCGGCACGCTGCTCGACCGCTACCCGGACCTGCGGGTCGAACTCTCGCTCAACGACGGCGTCGTGGATCTCGTGCATGACGGGCTCGACATGGCGGTGCGGGTGGGCGAGGTGCCGGACAGCGCGCTGGTCGCCCGCCGCATCGGCGTCGTCCGCCGCATCTGCGTCGCCTCGCGCGAGTATCTGGACCGCCGCGGCCGGCCGACCCGTCCCGCCGACCTCGCGGAGCACAACTGCATCGTCATGGTCCGCCGCGGCGGCGCGGACTGGGCGTTCGACGGGCCGGAGGGGCCGGAGCACGTCCATGTCACCGGCCGCTTTCAGACCGACAGCGCCGAGGCGGTGCGGCAGGTGGTGCTGGCCGGTCTCGGCATCGCCCTCACCCCCGCCTGGCTGCTGCGCGACGCGCTCGTCGCGGGCACGGTGGAGGAGCTGCTGCCCGACTGGCGGGCGCCGCTCTCGCCCATCCATGCGGTCTATCCGACCCGCCGCTATCTCGCGCCGCGCACCCGCGCGGTGATCGACTTCCTGGTGGAGGAGTTCCGTCTCGACCCGGTCATTTCCGCCTATGGCCAGGCATGAGCCGCCGTCGCTCCCCGCCGGCGGCGCATCAGGCGGATGACCGGGCGATGACGAACGGCCTTGCCCTGCTTCGCGGCGGGCGGGATGATGCTCATGCTTTACGGTGTGGCTGTCTGCGGAAGGCACGGCGGTGAACGTACTCGCCCCGCCAAAGGCGCGGCTTTCGGTCGAGGTTGTCCATGACCTGGTGTGTCCGTGGTGCTACCTCGGCGTGCGCCGGCTCATGCGCACCATGCGGCGGCGGCCGGATCTGCTGTTCACGCTGGTCTGGCGGCCGTTCCTGCTGAACCCGGACATGCCGCGCGTCGGCATGGCGCGGGCCGATTATGTCATCCGCAAGTTCGGCGGCGAGGAGCGGGCGCGGCGCCTGTACGGCTCGATCACCGAGATCGGCCGGACCGAGGGCGTGCTGTTCCGCTTCGACCGCATCCGCCGCACCCCGTCCAGCGTGGACGCGCATCGCCTCGTCATCTTCGCCGCCCGCTTCGGCCGCGCGGATGAGGTGGTGGAGGCACTGTTCTCCGCGCATTTCACCGACGGGCGCGACATCGGCGACCCGGCGGTGCTGATCGCCGTCGCCGTCGCCTGCGGCCTCGACTCCGACCTCGCGCGCCACTTCCTCGGCAGCGACCAGGACATCGACACCATCCACGCCGAAAACCTGCGGGCGCACCGGCTCGGCATCAACGGCGTGCCCTGCTTCGTCATCGGCGGCCGGCACGCGATCGCCGGGGCGCAGGAGCCGGAGGTGATCGAGCGCCTGCTGGACGTCGCGGCGGTGGAGGCGATGGACGCCTGACCGGCACCGGCCGTCAGGCCGCGCGCCTGTCCCGGCCCGCCGCCGACGTGGCTGACCCGAGGATGACGTCAGCCGTCGATCGCGCGTTCCGGGATCGTTGGTTTCACACATGTGCGAGGGGCGGGACGGAAAAGGGCTCCGGCGTTGCCGCCGGAGCCCCCGAGACATTGCGCGTGACCGTCGCCGGTCCGCGCCGCTGCGTCAGCCCAGCCGGGTCGTGGCTCCGTTGGTGCTGATCCAGCGCGCGCGGTGGCGCGACCTTTGGCAATGAGACACTGGATCACCTCCTTTCAGTTGGTTGCGGGAGCCCCGACCCTAGCGCGCCTGCGGAGTCGTTGGCGAGAAAGACCGGGACCAGGAAGACCGGTCGCGCGGCAGGCGCCCGGCGGGATCGTGAACCGTGACCCGGTGCGGCGGCGCCTCGCCCCAGCGCCACAGCACCAGATTGGCCATGTCCGCCCGCGCCCCGGTCGCGAACGAGGGCACCAGGATGCCCGCCGCCCCGCCCGCGATCAGCCGCGCCGCCAGGGTCCACGAGGCCGGCTCCCGCCCCTCCGCCCGGTCGAGCGCCCAGGGGCAGGCCAGCGCGGCGCGATCGACGCCCACCGCCGCGCGGTCCGCGTCGGTGCGCAGATCGACCAGATCGTCCATGTCGACGTCATAGGCGCAGACGGTCAGCGGCTCGAACCGGCGGGCGAAGCCGTGGCCCATTTCGATGAACATGCCCTCGACGCTCAGCGCCAGATACAGCGCCGGCACGCCCACCGGGTTGAACCGCCCGCCCTTCGCCGCCGCGCCCTCGCCCGACAGCGGCGCCCAGGCCCAGCCGGGGTCATGGGCGCGGTAGGCCGTCCCCTGCCATCGCACGCCTCAGGCGCAGCCGAGGGGCACGATCACGCGAAGCCGCCGGTCGCGACGTGATCGAGATAGTCGCGCACCGAGGCCGCGCGTCCCTCCTTGACCAGGGATTCGGCGGTGCGGCCGCCGAAGGCCGGCAGCGGCTCGGCGCGGTACCAGGCCATCGCCTGCTTCTCGCCGCCGGCCCAGGCGACAACGCGGCCGAGGATTTCCAGCATCTCCGTCGCCCGCGCCTGCGATTTCGGCGCCAGGGTGCGGGCGGGCCGATAGAGCGTCTCCGGCGCCAGGCCGATCGTCTCGGCCAGTTGCGACTTCGACATGCCGAAGCGCTGGGCGACCTGTTCGACCGACACGTGCCCCGCGGCATCGGTGCAGGCGAGCAGCAGGCCGGCGCCACGCGCCTCCGCCGCGATGGCCGAAGCGGCGGCGGCGCGGCGCCGCGCGGGCTTCATCGCTGCCATGGGCTGCTGTCCGTATGCCACGTTACCATGGCA
>NZ_BANB01000074.1 GCF_000964365.1 Acidisphaera rubrifaciens HS-AP3
GCGCGGCGCAGCACGCCGAAGGCGCGGTCGGACGCGGCCAGCAGCGCGGGGTCGGCCTGCAACGCGAAGCCCGGCTCGAACATCGCGGCATAGAACGCGGGATTGCGCCGCGCGAAGCCGAGATAAGCGGCGCCGCAGCGGTCGAGCGCGGTCAGCGGGTCCGGCCGTCCGTCACCCCAGGCGGCGGCGAGGTCGTCGGCGAAGCGCTCGTAACCGCGCCGCGCGATCTCGGCGATCAGCGCCTGCAGGTCGCGGAAATGCCGGTATGGCGCGGCGGCGCTCACCCCCGCCGCCCGCGCCGCCTGCGCGAAGGAGAACCCCGCCGGCCCGTGCTCGGCGATCAGCCGCAGCGCCGCCTCGATCAGCGCCTCGCGCAGATTGCCGTGGTGGTAGCTCTCCCGGCCTCGCCCCTTGTCGCCCTCGGCGTATGCCATGTTGCGGCCTTTTACATCAGCCGCCGGACAAATCATCCGACGAAAGCACCACGCTGCGCAGCGTGAAGCCCGCCAGCGCCGCTTCCACCGCCGCCCGCGCACCCACGTCCGTCCCCGGCGGCAGCCGCACGGTGGCCAGCGTGCCGTGCGCGGGATGCGGCCCGACGTCCACCTCCACCACCGCCCCCGGCCCGAGCGCCTCGCGCGTCGCCGCCGTGAGCGCCTCGCGCGCCGCAAGCGCCCGCAGCGCGGGCTTGAAGATCTTGCCCACGCCCGTCAGCGGCATCTGTTCCACCACCGTCACCGCCGCCGGCACCGCCGCCCGCTCCTCCAGCGTCTCGCGCAGATAGGCCCGCAGCGCCTCGCCCTCGGTCGCCATCCCGGGACGCAGCTGCACATAGGCGACCGGCATCTCGCCCGCGTGCCGGTCGGGGCGGCCCACGGCGGCGGCGGCCTGCACGGCCGGGTGGCGGTGCAACGCCTCCTCGATCAGCTGCGGGTCGATGTTGTGCGCGCCGCGGATGATCAGGTCCTTGGCCCGGCCGGTCAGCCAGACATAGCCGTCCGCGTCCAGCCGGCCGAGATCGCCGGTGTCCAGCCAGCGTCCGCCCGCGCTCCATGGCGCACGCGGGGCGATGCCGTCCGCGTCCTCGACCCAGGTGCCGCGGTCATGCGCCGGATCGACATAGCCCGCGAACACCTGCCGCCCGCGCACCAGCACATGACCGATCGTCCCCGGCGGCAGCACCCGCGCGATCCGTCCTTCGGCGACCTCGGCGACGATCAGCTCCACATACGGCAGCCGCAGCCCGACCGAACCCAGCCGCACGTCCCCGTCGATCGGGTTCATCGTCCCGAAGCCGTGCAGCTCCGTCATGCCCCAGCCCTCGATCACCGGCACGCCGAGCCGCGCCTGCGCCCCCTCCGCGACCGCGACGGGCATCGGCGCGCCGCCGACATTGCCCGCGCGCACGCCGGCATGATCCGCCGGATCACAAGGCACCTGCATCGTCGCGGCCCAGGACGTGGGGACCATCGGCAGCACCGTCGGGCGGAACCGCGCGACGAGGCGCCAGTAGTTGCGGACCACGTCGGGGTTACGCATCCCGGCGGCGGTCAGCATCACCAGCGTGGCACCCCGGCTGAGCGGCGCGAGGCCGCCGCAATAGGCCCCGCCCACATGGAACGGCGGCAGCCCGGCGAACAGCGTGTCAGCGTCGCTCAGATGCAGCGCCTCGGCGTTCGTCCACGCCGTCGCCACCAGCCCGCGATGCGTGTGCCGCGCGAGCTTCGGCGCGCTGGTCGTCCCGCCCGTGTGCATCAGCGCCGCGACCTCCTCCGGCGCGATCGCGCGGTCGAACACGAGCGCATCGGGCGCGCGATCGCGCAGCGTCTCGTAATGCGGCGCGTCGATGTCGCCGCGCAGGGGCGGCCCGCCGACGCGCAGCACCGCGATGTCGGGGAGTGCGGCGCGCACCGCCGCGACCTTCTCCCACACGCCGGGAAACACGTCGGGATCAGGCGCGCACAGCACCCGTGCCCGCGCCTGGCGCAGCAGCGTGATGATGTGCCCGGGCTCCAGCAGGAAGTTGATCGGGCACGCGATACCGGCGCTGTGCGCGCCGAACATCAGCTCGAAGGTCTCCGGCAGGATCGGCAGCAGCAGCGCGGCGGCGCCGTCGGGCCGCAGCCCGGCGCCATGCAGCACGTTCGCTGCCTGGATACGGTGCCGGTCGAGCGCCGCGAACGACAGGTCGCGCACCGGCGCGTCCGCCGCCCCGTGTTCGAGGAAGCGTAATGCCGCCCGCGCCGGCACGTGCCGCGCGATGCGCGCGATCAGAGCCGGGACCGTGCTCTCCGGCTCGTGCGTCTCGAACGGAACCGCCTCCACCGCCGCGATGTCGGCGAGGTCGCGCAGCCGGATGTCGCGCCGTCGGATCATGCCGCCTTGTCCTCCCCCGGCCGCCCGGTTGTCTCGCGCCCGGGCTTGCCACGCCCCGAGGATGGTCCGCGCCGCGCGCCCTGCCAATCGCGGGGTGATCGCGCGCCCCTCAGCGCCGCCGCGCCCGCACCACGGCGGCGTCCAGCGCCTGCAGGAACTGCGAGCGGTCGGCGGCGGTGAAGGGGCGCGGGCCGCCGGTGATCTCGCCGATGCCGCGCAGATGCTCGGCGATGGTGCGCCCGGCGAGCGCGCCGCCGATATTGTCGGGCGTCCAGCGCCGCCCCGTGGGATGCAGCGCATCCGCCCCCGCCTTCAGCACGCGGTCGGCGAGCGGGATGTCGGCGGTGATCACCACGTCGCCGGGCCCGGCGCGTTCGGCGATCCAGTCGTCCGCGACGTCCGGCCCCGCATCGACCACGACGGCGGAGATACGTGGATCGGGCGGCGTGCGTATCCACGCGTTGGAGACGACGAACACCGCGAGGCCATAGCGCGCGGCGACGCGATAGATCTCGTCCTTCACCGGACAGGCATCGGCATCGACGAAGAACTGCGTCATCGCGGGATTTCCGTCACGGGGCGGCCTCCGCCGCTTCATACAGGCGTTCGCGCAGCCAGGCATGGCCGGGATCGGCGTGGCTGCGCGGATGCCAGAACGCATAAAGCCGCGCGCTCGGCAGCGCCAGCGGCGGGGCGAACAGGTCGAGGCCTGCGGCGAAGCGTTGCAGCACGCGGCGCGGCATGGTGCCGATGCAGTCGCTGCCGGCGACGATCAGCGGCGCCAGCGCATAGCTCTGCGTCGAGACGACGACGCGGCGGCTGCGGCCGAGCGACGCGAGCGCATCATCGACCACGCCCGCGAACCCGCCGCCATCGGCGGAGATCAGCACGTGATCGAGCGCGCAGAACGCATCGAGGTCGAGCGGCCCGGTGCCGCGCGGATGGCCGCGCCGCTGCGCCGTCGCATAGTCGCTGTCGAGCAGCTTGCGGCAGATCAGCCCCTCGCGCCCGCGATCGGCGCCGAGCAGCAGATCGACGCCGCCCCGCTCCAGCCGCTCGGCCGTGTCGGCGCCGGGGGCGACGAAGGCGATGCGCGCGCCGGGCGCGGCGGCGGCGAGATGCGCCACAAGCGCCGGGGCGAACACCGTCGCCGGGTTTTCGTATACGGCGATGACGAAGGTGCGGCGGCTGCGCGCGGGATCGAACCCGTGGGTGGGCTCGATCAGGCGGCGCAGCTGCGCCAGCGCATCGGCCAGCGGCGTTGCCACCACGCCGCGCCCGCCGCTGGCCGGCACGAAGAGCGGATCGCCGAACAGCTCGCGCAGCCGGCCGAGCCGTCCGGACAGCGCGGACTGGCTGATGCCCAGCCGCGCCGCGGCGCGGGTCACGTTGGTGTCCTGCAACAGCGCGTCGAGCGCCAGCAGCAGGCCGAGATCAAGGTCGCTCAGCTCCATCGGTGGGCTCCGGCTGCCCTGCGGCGTGGCGCCGCCCGAGGCGCCATCGACGGGGTGGATGGGTCGTATCGGCACGGCGGCCCTGCCGCGACGGAGGGCGGCTGCGCATCTGCGTCGGCAACAAACGGGAGAGATAGCATGGCCGGGACCGACGAGATGCCGCCGCGCGCGGGCGGCACGTGGCAGGTGGGCGACGTGACCGTCACCCGCATCGACGAAATGACGCTCGACGGCCATACGGCGGCGCAACTGCTGCCGGGCCTCGCGCCGGCGGAGCTGGCCCGCCACCGCGACCGTTTCGGCCCGGGCCTGCTGCGTCCCGCACAGGCCGGGCCGGACAGCGAGCGCGTGGTCGTGAGCATCCACACCTGGCTGCTGCGCACGCCGCGCCACGTCATCCTGATCGACACCGCGACCGGCAACGGCAAGTCCCGCCCGCAGGCGCCCGCGCTGGACGGGCTCGACGAGCCGTATCTCGCCCGCCTCGCCGCCGCCGGCGTGCGGCCGGAGGACGTGGACGCGGTGCTGATCACGCATCTGCACGCCGATCATGTCGGCTGGAACACGCGGCTGGTCGACGGGCGCTGGCAACCCACGTTTCCGCGCGCGCGCCATTACTTCTCCGCCGCCGAGCAGCGCTACAACGCGGCACTCAGCGACGGGCGCGCCCCGGACGTGCCGCCCGCCCTCGGCCCGCGCGTCGGCACGCCCTACCCCGGCGTCTATGACGACAGCGTGCGCCCGGTCATCGACGCGGGCCTCGCCACCCTGATCGACGTGGGCGGCGGCGAGGTGCTCGACGGCCTGTCATTCGTATCGACGCCCGGTCACAGCATCGACCATGCCTCCATCCGCCTCGTCTCGCGCGGGCAGGAGGCGCTGTTCGCGGGCGACGTGATGCACCACCCGCTGCAGGTCCACGCGCCGCACCTCTCGTCCTGCTTCTGCGAGTTCCCCGAGGCGGCCGAGGCATCGCGCCGCGCCGTGCTGGCCGAGGCGGCGGAGCGCAACACGCTGATCTTCGCCACCCATTTCGCCGAAAGCTCGGCCGGGCGCGTCACGCGCGCGGCCGACGGCTACGCATGGAGCTTCGCATGAACACCGCGACACAGACGACGGGCGCCATCGCCGTCGAGGACATGATGATCCCGAGCGACACGCCCGGCATCGACCTGCATGTGCGCCGCAAGCGGCTGGCGGGGCGCGCCACGTTCGACGCCGCGCGCACCGTGGTTCTGATGCACGGCGCGACCTATGGCGGCGGCAGCCTGTTCGACGTGCCCTTCGCCGGGGTGT
>NZ_BANB01000073.1 GCF_000964365.1 Acidisphaera rubrifaciens HS-AP3
CGAATCAGGTCTTCGAGCTGACCGATCAGGTGATCCACGCGGGCGATGATCCGACCGCCGCGCTGGCCGCCATGGTCAAGCAGGGAATACGCCTGATCCTGCTCGACCTGCCGGCGGCGGACGTGCTGAAGCTCGCGGACGCGGGACGGGCGGAGGGCGTGCTGTTCTTCAACGTCGCCTCCCCGGACGATGCGCTGCGGCAGGCGCAGTGCCGGGGCAACGTGATCCACGTGGCACCGTCGCGCGCGATGCTCGCCGACGCGGTCGGGCAGTATCTGGTGTGGAAGCGCTGGTCGCGCTGGTTCCTCGTCTACGGCAGCCACCCCGAGGACGCGGCGCTGGCGGATGCGTACCGCCGCACCGCCAAGCGCTACGGCGCGAAGATCGTCGAGGAGCGGGTGTTCAAGGATACCGGCGGCAGCCGCCAGACCGACAGCGGGCTGGTGCAGATACAGCAGCAGATCCCGGTCTTCACGCAGAATGCGCCCGACTATGACGTGCTGATCGCCGCCGACGAGAACGAGGTGTTCGCGGGCTATCTGCCCTATCGCACCTGGGACCCGCGTCCGGTCGCGGGCTCGGCCGGGCTGCGGCCCGAGACGTGGGACCCGGCGAGCGAGGCATGGGGCGGCACGCAGGTGCAGAACCGGTTCGACCGGCTGTTCCATCGCGGCATGAAGAGCCTCGACATGCAGGCCTGGACCGCCGGGCGCATGATCGGCGAGGCGGCGAGCCGCGCCGCGACCGCCGATCCGGCGAAGATCGCGGCCTATATCAAGTCGCCGGAGTTCGGCGTCGCGGCCTACAAGGGTCAGCGGCTGACGTTGCGCGACTGGGACTGGCAGTTGCGCCAGCCCATCCTGCTGTCGGACGGGCGCACGGTGGTGTCGATCTCGCCGCAGAAGGGCTTCCTGCATCAGGTGACCGAGCTCGACACGCTCGGCTATGACCGGCCGGAGACGAAATGTTCCCTGCATTGAGATTGGCCGCACTGGGACTGGCCGGCGCGTGCGCGTGGCTGCTCGCGGCCGCGCCCGCCCACGCCTTCACCGCCTTTGTCACCAACGAGCGCGACAACACGGTCAGCGTCGTCGATCTCGACGCGATGAAGACGGTCGCCACGATCCCGGTCGGGCAGCGCCCGCGCGGCATCGTGCTGTCGAAGGACGGCAAGCAGGCCTATGTCTGCGCCAGCGACGACGACACGATCCAGGTGATCGACCTCGCCAGCCGCAAGGTGGTGGGCAGCCTGCCGTCCGGCCCCGATCCGGAGACGTTCGCCCTCGACCGCGTCAACGACATCCTGTTCGTCTCGAACGAGAACGACAACATGGTGACGATGATCGACGTGGCGAAGGACACCCGCCTCGGCGAGATCCCGACCGGCGTGGAGCCGGAGGGCATGGCGATCAGCCCGGACGGGAAGACGATCGTCAACACGTCCGAGACGACCAACATGGCGCATTTCATCGACTTCGCCACGCGCAAGGTCGTCGCCAACGTGCTGGTCGATCCGCGCCCGCGCGTCGCGATGTTCAAGCATGACGGATCGGAGCTGTGGGTGACGTCGGAGCTGGCCGGCACCGTCAGCGTGATCGATCCGGTCAAGCATGTCGTCAAGCGCAAGATCCAGTTCCAGGTACAGGGGCTGCGCGCCGACGTGGTGCAGGCGGTCGGGCTGCGCTTCACGCCGGACGACAAGCTGGCGTTCGTCGCCCTCGGCCCGTCCAACCGCGTGGCGGTGGTCGACGCGACGACGTATGAGGTGAAGAAATACCTGCTGGTCGGGCAGCGCGTCTGGCAGATGGCGTTCACGCCCGATCACAAATACCTGCTGACCACCAACGGCCTGTCGAACGACATATCGGTGATCGATGTCGCGGATCTCGACGTGGTGAAGTCGATCCAGGTCGGACGGCTGCCGTGGGGCGTCGTGGTGGCGAAGCAGTGACCGCCGTGGCGGAGGCCCCTGCGGTGGCCGCGTCGGCGCGGACGGCGGGGGTGCCGGCGCTGTCGGTCGCGGGCGTCAGCCATTCCTATGGCGCGCGCAAGGCACTCGACGACGTCACGTTCGACGTGCCGCAGGGACGGTTCACCGCGCTGCTCGGCCTCAACGGCGCCGGCAAGACGACCCTGTTCTCGCTGATCACCCGGCTGTACGACACGCGGCACGGGCGGATTTCCGTCCTCGGACATCCGATCGATCGCGAGCCGGGACAGGCGCTGCGGCTGCTGGGCGTGGTGTTCCAGGCGCGCACCCTCGATCTTGACATCTCGGTGCGGGAGAACCTGCTGTATCACGCGGCGCTGCACGGCCTGCGCGGGCGGGAGGCGCGGGCGCGGATGCAGGAGGCGCTGGAGGACGTGGAGCTGGCCGACCGGGCGAAGGACGCGGCGCGGCGGCTGTCGGGCGGGCAGATGCGGCGGGTGGAGATCGCGCGCGCGCTGATGCACCGCCCACGCATCATGGTCCTCGACGAGGCGACGGTGGGGCTGGATATCGCGAGCCGCAGCGCGATCGTGGGGCATGTGCGCCGGCTGGTGCGCGACCGCGGCGTGGCGGTGCTGTGGGCGACGCATCTGCTGGACGAGGTGGAGGATGACGACCGGCTGGTGGTGCTGCATCAGGGCCGCGTGCTCGCCGACGGCGAGACCGGGGCGGTGATCGCGCAGCAGGGGGCGGCCGACATACGCGGCGCGTTCAACGCCCTGACCGCCGGACGGGCGCGCGAGGCGGGAGAGGCGGCATGAGCGCCACGGTGATCGCGGGCCCCGTCGCGGAGGCGGCGCCGCTGCGCCGGTTCGGCATCGGTGACTACCTGACATGCCTGCGCGGCATCATGTGGCGCGAGGCGCTGCGCTTCGTGCATCAGCGCGAGCGCTTCGTCTCCGCCCTGGTGCGGCCGCTGGTGTGGCTGTTCATCTTCGCCGCCGGGTTCCGCCAGATCCTCGGCGTGTCGATCATCCCGCCGTACGACACCTACGTGCTGTACGAGGTGTACGTCACGCCCGGGCTGATCGCGATGATCCAGCTGTTCAACGGCATGCAGTCCTCGCTGTCGATGGTCTATGACCGCGAGATGGGCAACATGCGGATGCTGCTGGTCAGCCCGTTTCCGCGCTGGTTCCTGCTGATCTCCAAGCTGCTGGCGAGCACCGCCGTCTCCGTGCTGCAGGCCTATGCGTACATGTTCGTCGCCTATCTGTGGGGCGTGGTGGCGCCGGGCTGGGGCTATGTCGCGGTGCTGCCGGCGCTGATCCTGTGCGGGTTCATGCTGGGCGCGCTGGGGATGCTGCTGTCGTCGGCGATCAAGCAGCTGGAGAACTTCGCGGGCGTGATGAACTTCGTCATCTTCCCGATGTTCTTCGCCTCCGCCGCGCTCTATCCGCTGTGGCTGGTGCAGCAGTCGAGCCCGCTGATCTATCGCATCTGCACGCTCAATCCCTTCACCTACGCCGTCGAGCTGATCCGCTTCGCGCTGTACAGCGAGGTCAACTGGCTGGCGCTCGCCGTGGTCGCGGGCTGCACGGTGGTGTTCACGAGCGCCGCCGTCATCGCATACGACCCCGCGCGCGGGCTGATGGTGCGGCGTGGCGGAGGTCCGGCATGAGGCGCGCCCTCATCCTCGGGCTGGCGCTCGCGGCGCTCGCCCCCGCCCTGGCCGCCGCCGCGCGCTACGGCGTCGATCCGGACTGGCCGTGCCAGTCGATCAAGGTGGCCGACCTGTCGCTCGGCACGATGTGGACCGGGCCGCCGGTCGATGCGTACGCGCAGACATGGCAGCAGGACCCGCAGGTGGCGCCGCTCGCGCAGCGGCTGGTGCAGCGGCGGCTGCCGGTCGACGAGGCGACGGCGGAGGTGAAGCGGTTCGCGGCGACGCTCGGCGCGGACCGGTCGGTGAAGCTGCCGATGCTGATGGCGGCGGTGTTCGACCTGATGGATACCGAGCGCCGGGCGGTGGTGGACGGTCTGGACCGGTTCGGGCGGCGGCAGAAGGAACTCGCAGCGTCGCTGCGCGCCGAGGCGTCGGGCGTCAACGCCGAGACGACGGCGCCGAACGCCGACGCGGCGAAGATCAGCGCGGCGATGCAACGGCTGGAATGGGACCGGCGGGTGTTCGATTCGCGGCGGCAGTCGATCGAATATGCCTGCGCCGTGCCGTCGGTGATCGAGCAGCGGCTGTTCGCCCTCGCCCGCGCGATCCAGGCGGAACTGCCGCAGACCGGCAAGTAGCCCGCCGGTGGAGACGCGCTACAACGTCTTCGCCGGCGGCAGCGCGGAGCGGCTCGCGGCGCTGAGTGACGGCGTGTTCGCGGTGGCGATGACCCTGCTGGTGCTCGACCTGCATGTGCCGGCGGCCGAGGCGCTGCACGGCGAGCATGACCTGCGCGCGGCGCTGGTCGGGCTGCTGCCGCGGCTGTGCCTGTATCTGATGAGCTTCCTCACGCTCGGCATCTTCTGGGTCGGGCAGCAGACGCAGCTCAATCACTTCGCGCGCAGCAACCGCGACCTGACATGGATCCATCTCGCGTTCCTGTTCGCGGTAACGCTGATGCCGTTCTCCACGGTGCTGATGGGCGACTTCATCGCCTATCGCACGGCGCTGGTGATCTACTGGCTCAATATCCTGCTGCTGGGCGTGATCCTGTACGCGTCGTGGCGCTATGCCGCGCGCGCCGGGTTGCTGCGCGAGGGGGTGGCGGCGCAGACCGGCCGCGACGTTGAGCGCCGCATCATCATCGCGCAGACGCTCTATGCCGTGGGCGCGCTGCTGTCGGTGGTCAGCACGACATGGAGCCTGGTGTTCATCATGCTGGTGCAGCTCAACTACGTGCTGGCGCCGCGCATCGGCTTCCTGCAGCGGCTGTAGCGGCGCGGCGTCAGGAAGCGGGCCGCGGCGGCGGGGTGTTCGGCGCGAGCGGCAGGCCGGCGCGCTTCCAGCCGTTGACGCCGTTCGGATACCAGTCGACATGCGTGTAGCCCCAGGCGACGGCGCGCTTCGCGGCGTTCCATGAATGCCAGCACGATTCCTTGCAGTAGATGACGATGCGGCGGGACCGGTCGCCGCCGGTCGCGCGTCGCAGCCCGTCGCGGAAATAACGCTCGGTCGCCGGGGCGATGGCGCCGTAGCCGACATCGGGCAGCCAGAGGCTGCCGGGGATGTCGGGATGCGGCCGCGGCACCCAGAGCGTGCCGGCAGGCAGGCCGGCGGGGCGCGGCGGCTGCGGCGAGGTGTCGATGAAGGGCACGCCCGCGCGCCACGCGGCGGCGGCGGCGGCATCGTCGAGCACGGTGGCGCCGCGCAGGGTCGCGGGCACCGGGCCGTGATAGTCGTCCATGCGGTAGCCCGCCGGTTCGGGCGGGGCGGCGGGTGGCGTGGCCGATGGGGCCGCATGGCCGGCGGCCGCCGGCACAAGGAGCGCGGCGACCGCCAGGATGCGCAGGCGACGCCTCACGGCTTCAGCGGCTTGCCCTGTGCGTCGAGCAGCGGCACGCCGTAATCCGTCAAAATCTTGTTGATCGCGTCCTGATTGTCCGAAATCAACCGGTCGAGCGTGCGTTTCCACGCGCGGTCGGACCGGCGCACGCCCATGGCGATCGCGAAATCCATGCGGTCGCCCTTGTCCTTGAACAGCGGCACGACGGTCAGCTTCACCGGGCTGTGCAGCGCGTAATAGCCCGCGATCGGTCCCCACAGCACGCCCGCGTCGATGCGTCCCGCCTCGATGTCTTCCATCATCGTCTTGGCCGGCGCGTCGTAGCGGGTGTCGACGGTGAGCGGATAGGGCTTCGCCTTGTCCATCAGCCCATTCTGCGCGAGCAGGGTCGCGGGCGGGGTGCGGGCGACGACGCCGATGCGCTTGCCCTTCAGCCGCGGATCGCCCATCGAATCAACGCCCGCGAGGTCGGACGTTGCCGGGTAAACGAGGGCGTAGATCGTGTGGTAGTACGGGTTCGTCGTCTGCACCATGTCGGTGCCGACGCCCACGCCCATCACCACGTCGCAGCGATCGGCGTTGAGGGTGACGCGGAAGAAGCCGATCACCTGCGGGAAGTAGGTATACTCCACCGGGCGGTGGAGCTTGCCCGCCAGGAGTTCGGCGATCTTGTTCTCGAACCCCTGCCCCTGTTCGTTGGAGAACGGCAGGTTGCGCGGGTCCGCGCAGACGCGGAAATGGTCGGGATCGACCAGCTCCGCGCCCGCGCCCAGCCCCTGCGCATGCAGCCGCGCGGCGGTTCCGCACAGGCCGAGGGCCAGCGCCGCGGCGGCCCATGGCGCGCGGCGGAACCGGCAGAGGCGCATCAGCCCATGCACGAGTCTTCTGCCTCCTGGAATCCCTTCGGCTTCGGCTCGTGCGCCTTCGGGCGTTCGCGATCGAGGGCGCCGTCCGAGCGCGCGCGCAGATAGACGTAGATCGCGTCGATGTAGCACATGACGTTCTTGTTGGTGCCGAGCGACGGCATCACCAGCGTCTGCGCCGCGGAGACGTCTTTCTTGCCGCCGGCGACGGTTGCCATGAACTGCGGATAGGACAGGTGCTGCAGCGAGTTCACCAGCGACGGCGCATAGGTGGAGCCGAGGCCGTCCGGCCCGTGGCATTGCAGGCAGTTGGCCGCGTAACGAACATAGCCGATATACGTGTAGAAATCGACTTTCCCGTCCTTGATGTTGAAGGTCGGGTTGCCGTCCTTGTCCATGTATTTGCCCGCGTCTTCCGACACGGGTTTGGGATCGCCCGAGCCGTCCGCGCGCACGGCGCCGGTGGCAGCCAGCAGAAGGATCGCAGCCAGACCGGCCGCGCGGGTCAGCTTCATCGACTCAATTTCCCTTGTTAGGCGAATTCGATCAGCACATTCGCACGTCGTGGGCGCTGAAACAGATCGGGCCGGCGCGGCCCCGCAGGGTTCACGCCGGCCCGTAGTTTCAAGTCAGACGATCAGTTCGGCAGGCTGAACACCGTCAGCGTGCCGCCGAGCGCCGTGTAGCTGTTCAGGCCGGCATAGCCGCCGACCGCGCCGAGGCCCGCATGGGGGTCCTGCAGCCCGGCCGCGAGGCCGATGCCCGCCCAGCCGCCGACGCCCGAGAGGACGGCGACGTACTGCTTGCCCGAATGCTCGTAGGTCATCACGTTGCCGATGATGCCCGACGGGGTCTTGAACTTGTACAGTTCCTTGCCCGACTTGGCGTCGACCGCCTTCAGGTAGCCCTCCAGCGTGCCGTAGAACACGACGCCGCCCTTGGTCGCGAGCGCGCCCGACCACACCGAGAACTGCTCCGGATCGGACCATACGATCTTGCCGGTGCTGGCATCCCAGGCGATGAAGTTGCCCATGTTGGTCTGACCCTTCGGCGGGAACATCGAAAGGGTCGCGCCCACGTAAGGCTGGCCGGCGGTGTAGGACACGCGGAACGGCTCGTAGTCCATGCACACGTGGTTGGTCGGCACGTAGAACAGCTTGGTCACCGGCGAGAAGGCGGCCGGCTGCTCGTCCTTGCTGCCCAGCGCGGCGGGGCAGATGTTGGTCGAGTTCACGTCCTCGCCGTTATGCTCGGTCGAGTACTGCGGCACGACCAGCGGACGACCATAGGTCTCGCTGTTCTTGTCCATGTCGACCTTGGTGGCCCAGTTCACCGCCGGGTCGTACTTCTGCGCGACCAGCAGCTCGCCCGTCGCACGGTTCAGCGTGTAGCCAAACCCGTTACGGTCGAAATGAACCAGCGCCGGCACCTTCTTCCCGCCGATCTCGAGATCGGCCAGGATCATCTCGTTGATGCCGTCATAGTCCCACTGGTCGTGCGGGGTCATCTGATAGACCCACTTCGCCATGCCGGTGTTGGCATCGCGGGCCCAGATCGTCATCGACCACTTGTTGTCGCCCGGGCGCTGCTTCGGGTTCCAGGTCGAGGGGTTGCCGGACCCGTAATAGATCAGGTTCAGCTTCGGATCATAGGTGATCCAGCCCCAGGTATCGCCGCCGCCGATCTTCCACTGGTCGCCCTTCCAGGTCTTCTCGGAAGAGTTCTCGCCGACCGGCTTGCCGAGCGACATGGTCTTCTGCGGGTCGATCAGGGTGTCGGAGTCCGGGCCCATCGAATACCCGCGCCAGACCTGCTTGCCGTCCTTCGCGTCATACGCCGCGAGCCAGCCGCGCACGCCGAACTCGCCGCCCGACACGCCGACATAGACCTTGCCGTTGACATAGAACGGCGCGCCGGTGCCGGTCGCACCCTTGGACGGGTCATCGGTCTTGACCGACCACGCGACCTTGCCGGTCTTGGCGTCGAGCGCGGCCAGCGTCGTGTCGGCCTGATGCAGGAAGATCATGCCGTCGCCGTAGGCCACACCGCGGTTGACGGTGTCGCAGCACATCACCGGGATCACGTTCGGATCCTGCGTCGGCGTGTACTTCCACACGATCTTGCCCTCGTGCGCGAGATCGAGCGCGAAGACCGTGTTGGGGAACGGCGCGTGCACGTACATCATGTCGCCGATCACGAGCGGATTGCCCTCGTGACCACGCAGGACGCCCGTCGAGAAGGTCCACGCCACCTGCAGCTTGTGCACGTTGGAGGCGGTGATCTGCGACAGGTCGGAGAAGCGCTGACCGCTGTCCGAGCCCGCCGGCGTCGCCCAGTTGGCCGAGTTGGCCATGGCCGTCGTAAAGTCGTCCGCGCGCGTGGCGGAGGCCGCCAGAAGCGACGCTGTGGCCACTCCGGCCGCCAGCATGTACCGCGCCGTCTTCATACGCATTGAGTTTCTCTCCCTCGCGTCACTCACAAGGCCCAAAGACCGGCTCGGTGCGCGACATACGGATCGCACCAGGCCAGCCGCGGCCACTATAGCGGGACGTGTGTCTGCCAACAGCGTGTCACGGCCTCTGCGGAACGTGGGCTTCGCGCCCAACTGATATTCAAGCCTCCGCAGCACCTGCGAGGCATTGTCCACCCCCCCGAACCTAGTGGACAGCCTTGAAGTCGGCGACTACTGAAACGTAGGCCAGTCTTCGCGATTTCCGCAATAGGCCGCGGCAGAAAATCGCCCCGATCCGCCATAAGCGCGAAAGCAAAATCAAGTCGATGCGATGTGCAGCGCAACATGAAAGTCATCAACGCTGTCCGACCGGCATGCGATCGCGCATCGGCCGCCGGGCCGTGCTCAACGGCGTATGCAACACGTTAACGCTGCTGTCCTTTCCGGCCCTCGCGCGCGCCGCGACGGATGCGGCAACGGGCGCCGCCGCCGCGGCGCCGTTCCTCGTCGCCGCGCCGCAAAAAGGGCTCTACGTCCATCCCGGACAGGTCGCGCTGACCACGCCCGCCAACCGCGGCGACATCGCCAACCTCACGGTCATCGTGGGCGACGACGCGGCGGCGGTGATCGACACCGGTGGCAGCGTCGAGGTGGGCGAGGCGCTGCGTGCCGCGCTGCGCCGCGTCACCGACCGGCCGCTGCGCTACGTCATCAACACGCACGAACATCCCGATCACAGTTTCGGCAACGCCGCCTTCGCGCAGCCCGGCGTGACCTTCGTCGGGCACCGCAACCTGCCGCGCGCGATGGCCGACCGCTGGGCGTCGTATCAGCGCTCGTTCACGGCCCAGCTCGGCGCCGCCGCGATCGCGCGGGTGCGGATGGTGCCGCCCACGCTGCTGGTCGCCGACCGCACGGTGCTCGACCTCGGCGGGCGGCGGCTGGTGCT
>NZ_BANB01000072.1 GCF_000964365.1 Acidisphaera rubrifaciens HS-AP3
TCCGGGCGCGCACCGCCTGCCGGCAGCAGCAGGCAGGAAGCCGCCGCGCAGGCCAGCGCCGCCCGGCGCGCGCGCCGCCTCAGTGCCGTGTCGTTCCGCGCCATGCCCTGCCCGCCCCCGACCTCTGGAACTCACCCTGGTTTGGGCACACACTTGCCAACCAAGACAGGCACGGCGCCGCGCGCCCAGCCCGCACAAAGATCATAACGGAGGAAACCCGAGCCATGAGTTCCGCCCTCAAACTCACTCCGGATCGCAGCTTCTACCCCTCGGCGCGGCTCGCGATGCAGGGTCCGCCGGAAACCCTCGCCTATGTCGCCCTGCTTGACCCCACCACACGCCGTGCCGATGCGCTTGCCGTGGTCGATCTCGACCCGGCCTCCGCCACCTACGGCCAGCCGGTCCACCGCCTCGAAGCGCCGTTCAAGGGCGACGAATTCCACCATTACGGCTGGAGCGCCTGCAGTTCCTCGCTCTATCCCGCCTCGGGTCACGCCTTCAGCGAACGCCGCTACCTCATCGTCCCCGGCATCCGCTCCTCGCGCATCTATGTCATCGACACCAAGCCCGACCCGCGCGCGCCGAAGGTCGTCAAGATCATCGAGCCCGAGGAAATCTTCCGCAAAACCGGCTATTCCCGGCCCCACACCGTGCATTGCGGCCCCGAGGGCATCTACATCAGCGCCTTGGGCGCCGCCGGCGCGCGCGGCGATGAAGGCCCCGCCGGTATCTTCGTGCTTGACTGCAACAGTTTCGAGGTGCTCGGCCGCTGGGAAATGACCCGTGGCGATCAATTCGCGCATTATGATTTCTGGTGGAACATCCCGCAGAACTACATGGTGTCCAGCGAATGGGGCGCGCCGCCCCTGTTCGAATCCGGCGTCGTCCCCGAAGCCCTGATGGGCGGCAAATACGGTCACAAGCTGCACATCTGGGATCTGGCGGCGCGCAAGCACACCCAGACCATCGATCTCGGCGCCAACCACCAGATGGCGCTGGAGGTGCGCCCCGCCCACGATCCCGCCAAAACCCATGGCTTCCTCGGCGTCGTCATCGACAACACCAACCTCGAAGGCTCGATCTGGACATGGTGGAAAGAGGGTAACGAGTTCCGCGCCAAGAAGACCGCCGTCATCCCGCCGCAGCCGGCGGACCCGGCGCTGCTGCCTGACCTGCTCAAGCCCTTCGCCGCGGTGCCGCCACTGGTCACCGATATCGACCTCTCGCTCGATGACCGCTTTCTGTATGTCGCCTGCTGGGGCACCGGCGAGTTGCGGCAATACGACGTCTCGGACCCGATGGCGCCGCGTCTCGCGGGGTCGGTCCAGGCCGGCGGGCTCGCCGCCCGCACCGCCCATCCCTCGGGCGCCCCCTTCCACGCCGGTCCCCAGATGATCGAAATCAGCCGTGACGGTCGCCGCGTCTATTTCACCAATTCGCTCTACAGCACCTGGGACGACCAGTTCTATCCGGGCGGCGTGCCCGGCCAGATGGTCAAATGCGATGTCGGTGAGGGTGGCGGCATCACCATCGACAAGGATTTCCTGATCGCCTTCCCGGACGGCTACCGCGCCCACCAGATCCGTCTTGAGGGCGGGGATTGTTCGACCGAGAGCTTCTGCTTCGCCTCGGCGTGAGCGTCGGCCCATGATGTCCGCCGGCCTGATCTGGTCCATGGCGGTCGTCATGGGGCTCTATCAGGGCGTGAATCCGGGCACCGGCTGGTTGCTCGCGGTGGGCAGCGGGCTGCAAACCCGCTCCCGCCGCGACCTGTTGCGCACCGCGTGGCAGCTCACGCTCGGGCATTTCCTCGCCATGGTGGCGCTGCTGCTGCCGCTGGCGCTGCTGCTCGGCCTTCTGCTCGGGGGCCATGTGTCCGCGCGCGCCGTCATGGCGTTCGGCTGGGGGTTCAACTTCGCCCTCATCGCCTTCGGGCTCTACAAGCTGCGCCACCCCCAGCATCCCCGCTTCATCGCACGCATCGGCCCGCGCCACTGGGTCCGGTGGTCATTCTGGATGGGCATGCTCCATTGCGGCTCCCCGCTCATGATGATCCCGGTGCTGGTCAACCTGGTCCTGCTCGGCGCCGGTATGGGCGGCGCCGTGATATGCGGACCCCGTGCGGGGCTGCTGACCAATCTCTGGCTCGCCCTTGGTCTCAGCGCCGCCATGGCGCTGCCGCTGCTGGCCACCGCCAGCGTCATCGGCCTGTGCGTCTATCAACGGCTGGGCCTCGCCGCCCTCACCCGCTACTGGGTGAATTTCGAGCTGTTCTGGTTTCTCAGCTTTTTCGCCATGGCCGCCATGGGCCTGTTGATGGCCTGACCGGCCGGTCAGCGCGGGCGGCCGCCCGGGAAAGGCCGGATCAGCGGATGGCGGCGATCTGCCGCTCGCTCATCGCGCGGATGAAGTCCGGCAGGGCGATGAAGCGCACGGCGTCCAGGAAGGACGGCGCGTTGCCGCCGTCGACGGCGATCGCCCACAGCAAAAATTGCCGCACCGCCGCCGCCGTCGCCGCGTCCGGCTGGTGCGCCGCCACGACGGCGTATTCGTAGTTGATGAGCGGATAGGACTGCGCCCCCGGGGCGTAGACGAGGCTGAGCCGCTCGTCGGGCGGGGTGCGCCGGTCGAGCCCGTCGGCGGCGGCGGCGATGGTCGCGGCCGTGGGCAGGAGATACTGGCCGTCCTGATTCTTCAGCGGCGCGGTGCCGAGCCCGGCCTTGTCGATCGCGTCGTGGAAGCTGATGCCGAGATAGGCGACCGCATAGGGCGTGGCCGCGAGCAGATGCAGCACGCCGGCGTTGCCGTCCGCCGCGCGGGCGCCATCCACGGCGGGCCATGCGACGGAGGTGCCGTAGCCGACCTCGTCCTCCCAGCGCTTGGTCGAGAAATCGAGGAACTGCGTGAAGACGAAGGTGTCGCCCGAGGCGTCGGCGCGTCGGAGCGGGATGATCGGCTGATGCGGCAGGTGCAGCCCGGCATTCTGCGCGGCGATCTCCGGCGCGTCCCACATGCGCACGGTGCCGTCATAGATGCCGGCGAGCGTCGGCCCGTCGAGGCGCAGCGTGCCGCCCAGGCCGGGCAGGTTGTAGTTGACCGTGAGCGCCGAGATGGCGAGCGGGATGTTGAGCACGCCGGGATGGGACGCGGCCTGATCGTCGGACATGTAGGCGTCCGAGGCGCCGATCTGCACCCGCCCCGCGAGCGCCTGCTCGATACCGGCGCCGGAGCCGGTGGCCGCGGCGGTCATCGCAACACCCGGATGGGCGGCGGCATAGGCGGGGATCCACCGCTCGAACAGCGGATAGAGCAGGGTCGAGCCGGTCTCGTGCAGCACGATGTCGGCGGCCCGGGCCGGCGGGGCGTGGGCCGCCAGCAGCGCGAGCGCGAGCGTGGCGGCGGCGGCGCGGGGTCGGCGTGGGGTCATCCGTGCCTCTGTGCGGCGTGCGGGTGGGACGGCGTGGGGGGCGGTCATCACTCGCCGATGCGGTCGAGGTTCACGCCGGTCGTCTCGATCCGGTAGAGCCAGGTGACCAGCGCGCCGAGGATCGAGGTCGCGACCAGCCCGTACAGCAGCGCCCGCGTGCCGATCGCGGCGAGCAGGATCGGGAACAGGAAGGCGGTCGCGACGGCGCCGATCTTGGCGAAAGCGGCGGCGAAGCCCGCGCCCATGCCGCGCACGGCGGTGGGGAACACCTCGCCCGCGAGCAGGTAGGTCTGCGCGTTCGGGCCGATATTGGTCATGAAGTTGAACAGCATGAAGCCGGCGAAGATCAGCGCGATGCCGGTCGCGCCGGGGAAGTCGATGGAGAAAGACGCCAGCAACAGGCCGGCCGCGCAGCCGAAGAAGCCGAAAATCTGCAGGCGGATGCGCCCCAGCCGGTCGGCGAGCAGCACCGCGAAGGCGATCCCGACGATCAGCAGCGAGGTGATCAGCGCCGCGCCCTTGGCCGCGAGGATGCCGTCGCTGATCAGGTCGCTCACGCTGCGGACATGGTCCGACCCGCCGCCGAGGGCGGCGGCGAGGATGGTCGGCGTGAAGATGCCGATGCCGTAGGTGCCGAGGTCCTGGATGAACCACGGCACCGAGGCGAAGAGGGTGGCGCGCCGGTTGCGGCGGTCGAACAGCGACCAGAAGGACGGCTTGGTCTGCGTCGCGTCGGCCGCGCGGCGCATCAGGCTGATGCTGGTCGGGTATTGCGGCGTGCGCACCAGCAGGCGCGTGACCGCTGCCTCGGCCCGGTCGTGATGGCCGCGCGCGGCGAGCCAGTTCGGGCTTTCGGTGATGAAGAAGCGCCCGATGGTCACCAGCAGCGCGGGGATGATGGCGGTCGCGAACATCCAGCGCCACGCCGACAGGTCGGGCACCAGCACGAGCACGAGGCAGCCCACGCCGGTGCCGGCGAGCGCGCCCACCGCCTGGAACGCGAAGGCGCCGAGCACGAGCCGCCCGCGCGCCAGGCTCGGGATGCTCTCCGAGATGATCATGTGCGCGGTCGGATAGTCGCAGCCCAGCGCCATGCCGAGCCCGAACAGGCAGACCGCGAGCGAGAGGAAGTTGTTGCAGACCAGCAGCAGGGCGAGGAAGGCGCAGAAGATGATCATCTCCGCGATGAACATCCGCTTGCGCCCGAAATAATCCGACAGCCCGCCGAGCAGCACGGCGCCGAGCAGGATGCCGGCGAGGCTCGCCGCGCTGACGATGCCCTTTTCCGCCGCGCCGATATGGAACTGGCGCACGATCAGCGGCAGGGCGACGCCGGTCATGAAGACGACGAACCCCTCGAAGAACTTGCCGGCGGCGGCGAGGCCCCAGATGCGCCACTGCATCGCCGTCATCGGCGCGGCGCGCAGCCGCGTGCCGTCCGGCCACACGGGCAGTTCGTCGATATAGTCCTGCACCGTCTTGCCGGCGCCCGTCGCGGGCGGCAGCGTCTGCGCGGCATCCGTCATCGGTCTTCCCCCGTCCGGGCCATGCCCGTGCCGACCCGGCCCCGCAGCCCAAGCGGCTTCGTTGCCGCCATGCCCACCGGGCCGGACGGCGGCAGTGAGCCACGGCGTTGGCGCCGGGGCACGTGAAGGTTCGATGGCGGTGGGGGCGCCCGCCCCCGGTCAGCCCCGGGGAGCGAGCGGGACGGTGTAGGTGGTGGCGGTGCCGGTCAGGCAGGGCTCGCCGTTCTGGTTGCGGATGGTGGTGGTGAGCTGACAGATCGGCTTGTCGTCGCGGACGGCGGTGATCTCCACGCGGGCGGTGATCTCGTCGCCGACGAGCACGGCCTTGGTGAACTTCCACTCGACGCCGAGGAAGACGGTGCCCGGGCCGGGCAGGTCCTCCGCCACCACGGCGTTGAGCAGGCCCGACGTCACCCCGCCCTGCACGATCAGGCCGCCGAACACCGACGCCTCGGCGGCGGCGCGGTCGTAGTGGAGCGGGTTCCGGTCGCCGGTGATCTCGGTGAACAGCGCGATGTCGCGCTCGGACACGGTGCGGCTTCGCTCGGCGCTGTCGCCCACCTTCGGCATACCGTTGATGACGCCCGACCAGCCGGACATGTCGTCTCCTCCCTCGCTTAACCGTCGATGCCGGCGGCTGCCCGCGCCTGCGCCCCGGCGAGGGCGTGTTCGCGCAGCAGGGCGCGGCTCGCCTTGCCGGTCGGCCCCACGGGCAGGGCCTGCGCGATGGTGATGACGTCGGGCAGCTTGAAACGTTCGATGCGCGCGGCGGCCCAGGCGCGCACGGCCCCGGCGGTGAGCACGGCACCCGGGCGCGGCACCACGACGGCGTGCAGCGCCTCGCCGAGACGCGCGTCCGGCACGCCCGCGCACAGCGCCGCGGCGATGTCGGGGTGGGTGGCGAGCAGGTCGTCGATCTCCTGCGGCGCGATCTTGTTGCCGCCGCGCGAGACGATGTCCGTCAGCCGGCCGACCAGGATGACGCGGCCGTCGGGGCCCGCGCGCGCGAGGTCGCCGGTGCGGAAATGGCCATCGTCGAGGGCGGAAGCGGTCAGGGCCGGATCGTCGAGATAGCCGAGCATGCCGTAGGGCGTGCGGATCCGGAGTTCTCCGGCCTCGCCCGCGGGCACCGCGCCGCCGTCCGGTCCGGTGATGCGGAACGTGACGCCAGCCGTGGGGCGGCCGATGGTGCCAGCGTCCGCCGCATCCGCCCCCTCCCCCGCCGGCTGGGCGTGGAAGTCGCAGGAGCCCGTCTCCGTCAGGCCGTAGAGGTCATGCAGGGCGGTGCGCG
>NZ_BANB01000071.1 GCF_000964365.1 Acidisphaera rubrifaciens HS-AP3
GGAACCGGGGCGCCGCCGCCCACCGCCACGAGCCGGGGGCGCATCGCGTCGGCCGCCGGCGTGTCGATGCCGGTCGCGACGACCGAGACGCGCATCTTGCCGCGCAGCGCCTCGTCGGTTGCGGAGCCGAAGATGATGTTCGCCTCGTCGTCCACCTCCTCGCGGATGCGGTCGGCGGCCTCGTTCACCTCGAACAGCGTCATGTCGTCGCCGCCCGTGATGTTGATCAGCAGGCCGCGGGCACCGGAGATGTTGGTGTCTTCCAGCAGCGGGTTGCTGATCGCCGCCTCGGCGGCGCGGATGGCACGGCCGTCGCCCTCGGCCTCGCCGGTGCCCATCATCGCCTTGCCCATCTCCGCCATGATCGTGCGGATGTCGGCGAAGTCGAGGTTCACCTCGCCGGGCGCCATCATCAGGTCGGTGACGCCGCGCACGCCCATGTACAGGACGTGATCGGCCATCTTGAACGCCTCCTTCCACGTCGTGCGCTCGTTGGCGACGCGGAAGAGGTTCTGGTTGGGGATGACGATCAGCGTGTCGACGTAGTGCTGCAGCTCCTCGATGCCCTGTTCGGCGGCGCGGGCGCGGCGCGTGCCCTCGAAGGCGAAGGGCTTGGTGACGACGCCGACCGTCAGCACGTTGCGCTCGCGCGCCATGCGGGCGATCACGGGGGCCGCCCCGGTGCCGGTGCCGCCGCCCATGCCGGCGGTGATGAACACCATGTGGACACCATCGAGGTGGCGGTACAGCTCGTCCGCCGCCTCCTCGGCGGCGGCGCGGCCGATCTCCGGCTTCGCGCCGGCACCGAGGCCCTGGGTGATGTGCGGGCCGAGCTGGATGCGCCGGTCGGCCCGGCTGTTCATCAGCTGCTGCGCGTCGGTGTTGGCGACGACGAAATCGACGCCCTGCAGATTGAGGGCGATCATGTTGTCGACCGCGTTGGTGCCGCCGCCGCCGACGCCGATCACCGTGATCCTCGGAGAGAAATCGGTGTGCATCTGCTGCGGGATCGTCAGATTGAGGGTCATCGGGACGCTTCCCTGTGCGCGATGAAAGGGGCTGCCGGGGGCTGGGCCGGCAGTGTCGTGACGCTTTCCGATTCGTGGAAAGCGCCGGCTTGAGACGCGGCGGGATGAATCGCCTGTGCCATCACATGCGATCCCGCAAAAAATCCACGATGCGACGCAGCAGGCCCGGCGGGCGTTCGGCGCCCATGTCGATATCCTGCATCGTCTGGCCTTCGCCGGTCGCCCAGGCGAGCAGGCCGGCGGCGGTGGCGAAGGCGGGGCCGGACGCGCTGTCCGGCAAGCCGCGCAGGCCGTGCGGACGGCCCAGGCGCACCTGTCGGTTCAGGATGCGCGCGGCCATCTCCCGCGCGCCCGAGAGCTGACAGGCGCCGCCCGTCAGCACGACGCGGCTGCCCGCCGCGCGCGCGAGGCCGGAGCTGTCGAGACGGTCGCGGACCATCTCGAACGTCTCCTCGAGTCGCGGCCGGATGATGTTGACGATCATGCTGCGCGGCACCTTGGCCATCTGATGGTCTTCCTCGCCCACCAGCGGCACCGGCAGCAGTTCGCGCTCGTCGTCGGGCGAGCCCTCGACGTTGCCGAACAGCGTCTTCAGCCGTTCGGCATGCGCGACGGGGGTGGACAGGATGCGCGCCAGATCATTCGTCACATGCGCGCCGCCGATCGGCAGCTGGGCGGTGTGCATCAGCTGGTTTTCGGCGAACACGGCCATGCCGGTCGTCCCGCCGCCCATGTCGATCACCGTCGCGCCGAGTTCGCGTTCGTCGGCGACGAGGGTCGCGAGCCCCGCCGCCATCGGCGCCGAGACCAGCTCCGCGATGTCGAGGTCGCAACGCGCGATGCAGGCGCCGAGCGACCGCAGCGCGGTGGTCGCCGCGTCGATCACATGCAGCCGCGCGGTCAGCGTCGTGCAGTGCAGGCCGCGGGGGTCGGCGATGCCGGTGGTGTCGTCCACCGAGAAGGTCAGCGGGATCGAGTGGATGATCTCGCGCCCGTCGACGGCGGCGCGGCTGCGCCCCTCCTGGCAGACGCGGCGGATATCGGCATCGTCCACCGCGCGTCCGGCGCCGCCCTGCGTCACCGGCCACTGGACGTTGAACAGCCGGCTTTCCGGCTGGCCGCAGGTGAGGTTGACGATGACGTTGCGCAGCCGCGTGTCCGCCATGTCCTCCGCCTGTCCGACGCAGGCGCGGATCGCCCGCTCCGCTTCCTCGAGATCGGTGATGGAGCCGCCGCGCACGCCGCGCCCGCGCTGCCAGCCGAAGCCCACGACGCGCAGCGTGCCGTCGGTCTCGGTCCGGCCAATGAGGCAGGCGATCTTGGTGGTGCCGATGTCGAGCACGCCGAACAGGCCGTGGCGCGCGCCGCGGCTGCGCTGCGGCTCCTCGGGGTCGAGGGATGGCGGCAGGAAACGGCGAGACATGTCGTTCACGCGTGCTCTCCGTGCCAGAAGGGGGCGGGCCGGGCCATCATGTGGGCCTGCGCGCCGAGTCGGGCTTCGCCCCATCCGGCTTGCCGCTCGCCGCCTTGTCGGTGTCGCCGTGTTCGGACGCGGGCTTCACGTCGGATGCCGCGGCGGCGGGATGGACGACAAGACGGTCCGGCAGCCGCATGTCCACGTATTGCAGCGGCCGATCCAGAAGGGCGTGGTCGCGCTCCAGCATCACGAGGCGATCGAGCGCCGCGGCCTCGTGTCCCTCGGGCAGCATCACGTCGGCGCCGTTCTTCAGCCGCAGGTTCCACCGGCGCTGGCCGATGCGCACCGCCGCGACGACGTGCGACTGGATCGACGGACGGTCGCGCAGCGCGTCGAGCAGCACGGCCGCTCCGTCCGGCGCGCCCGCGCCGACGATCAGCGGCAGGTTGCGGAAATGGCCCACATCCTCGTCCGCGACGATCTGCCCGTTCCGGTCGACCAGCACGAAACGCCCGTTATGTTGCCAGATCGCATAGGGCCGCCGCTCGACCAGTTGCACCACGATGGTGCCGGGCAGTCGCCGCTCGACGGTCGCGCTCTCCACCCAGGCGAGACTTTCGATGCGCGCCCGCGCGGCGGCGACGGAGAAGCCGAGCGTGGGATCGCCCTTCGACACGCCGATCGCGGCGCGCAGCAGCGGCTCGGGCGTGTTGGCGCGGCCCTCGACGCGGATGTCGGTCACACGCATGCCGAGCGTCGCGGTCGCGGCGCCGAGGCGTTCGCGCAGCGTGACGAGCGTGCCCTGACCGTTCGCCGTGCGCAGCGCGAGCGCGCCGGCTCCGAGCACCGGCAGCAGCACCAGGACCCAGACGAAGCGGCGCAGCACACGCCGCTGGCGGCGCAGCAGCAGCTTCAGCCGGCCGGGCCGGTCATTCACCGAATTGCGCGGCTGACGCACTACGCGCGGCATCGTGCGTCCTCCACCATCCAGGCGCAGAGCGCTGGGAAATCCATGCCGCGCAGCGCGGCCTGTTCGGGCAGCAGCGAGGTGCGCGTCATGCCGGGCTGCGTATTGACCTCCAGCAGCACCAGCCGTCCGGGTTCGCCGCCGGTGTCGTCGTAGCGGAAATCGGCGCGCGTCGCGCCACGGCAGCCGAGCGCCCGATGAGCGGCGACGGCGAGCCGCATCGCCTGTTCGGTGATGTCGGGATGGATCGCGGCGGGGACGACATGGCGCGAACCGCCGGCCGCGTATTTCGACGCGTAGTCGTAGAACGTGTTCGCCTGCGCCACGATTTCCGTCACCGCGAGCGCGCGGTCGCCGAGCACGCCGACCGTCAGCTCGCGGCCCGGGATGTAGGCCTCCACCAGCGCGTCCGGCCCCCAGGACCATTCGCGCGCGATGTCCGTGCGGCGGTTGTCGCCGCCGCGCACGATCGACACGCCGACGGAGCTGCCCTCGTTGAGCGGCTTGACGACATAGGGCGGCGGCATCGGGTCAGCGTGCAGAAGGTCGGCGACCGGCACCAGCATGCCCGCCGCGACCGGCAGGCCGGCCTGCAGGAACGCCGCTTTCGCCGCCTGCTTGTCCATCGCCACGGCCGAGGCGCGCAGGCCGGAATGGGTATAGGGAATGCCCAGCCAGTCGAGCACGCCCTGCATCGCCCCGTCCTCGCCGTAGCGGCCGTGCAGGGCGTTGAACACCACGTCCGGCGCCGGCGTCAGCGCGGCGATGACGGCGGCGATGTCGCGGCCGACCTCGACCGGCTGCACCGCATAGCCCGCCTCGCGCAGCGCCGCGATGACCTGCGCGCCGGAGGCGAGGCTCACCTCGCGCTCCGCCGACGGGCCGCCGTAGAGCACGGCCACCCGCGTCACGACACGATCTCCGGCCGTCCGGCGGGGATGCCGATGCGGTGGATTTCCCATTCCAGCGCGACGCCGCTCGCCGCGTGCACGCGCCGGCGCACCTCCTCGCCGAGGCTTTCGAGGTCGGAAGCCGTCGCGCCGGCGACGTTGAGCAGGAAGTTGCAATGCTTCTCGCTGACCTTGGCGCCGCCCCGGCGCAGGCCGCGGCAGCCGGCGCCGTCGATCAGCTCCCACGCCTTCATGTCCGGCGGATTGCGGAACGTGGAGCCGCCGGTGCGGGCCCGTACCGGCTGCGTCGCCTCGCGCGCCGCGCGTATCTCGGCCATGCGCGCCGCGATCGCGGCGGGATCGCCGGGACGACCGCGCAGCCGGGCGCGCAGCACCACGGCACCCGGCGGCAGATGCGCGTGACGATAGGCGAAGGCGAGGGACGCCGCCTCCATCCGCACGACGTCGCCGCCACGCGCGACGAGGTCCACCCAGTCCAATACCTGCGCGATGTCGCCGCCATAGGCGCCGGCGTTCATCGCGACGGCGCCCCCGATCGTCCCGGGGATGCCGCACAGGAACTCCAGCCCGGCGAGGCCGGCGGCGGCGGCGTGTTCGGCGACCGTCGCGTCGCGTGCGGCGGCGCCCACGATCAGGCCGTCGCCGTCCACGGCCACGCGGCCGAAGGACGCGCCGAGTCGGATGACGACGCCGGGCAGGCCGCCGTCGCGCACGATCAGGTTCGACGCGGCGCCGATCACGCGCACCGGCGTGGTGTGCGGCAGCGCCGCGAGGAAGCGCGCGAGATCCTCGGCATCCGCGGGGCGGATCAGCGCCTCCGCCGGGCCGCCGACGCGAAACCACGTCAGCGGCGCGAGCGGGGCGTCGGCCTGCACCCGTCCGCGCAGCGGCGGCAGGGGCGTGGCGTCGGGGATGATGCGCGCCGCCGCCATCATCGGGCGCGCCGCCCGCCGGGCGCCTGCAGCTCCGCCAGCTCCGCCGGCAGCGCCGCCGCCCATTGCGTGATGTTGCCGGCGCCGAGGCAGACGACATAGTCGCCGGGCTTGGCGATGGCATAGATCATCTCGGCCAGATGCGCCGGGCCGGGCAGCGGCACGACGCTGCGATGGCCCGCCGCGCGCAGGGCATCGACCAGCGCGTCGCGGCTGATGCCGGGGATCGGTGCCTCGCCCGCGCCGTATACGTCGGCGACGATCACCGTGCCGGCGTCGTTCATGCAGGTGCTGAACTCGCTGAACAGCGAGGCGAGCCGGCTGTAGCGGTGCGGCTGCACCACCGCGATCACGTCGCGGGCGCCGCCCTGGCGCGCGGCCTTCAGCACGGCCGCGATCTCGACCGGGTGATGGCCGTAATCGTCGATCACCGTGATGCCGCCGGCCTCGCCCGTCTTGGTAAAGCGTCGCTTGACGCCGCGGAAGCCGAGGAAGGCGCTGCGCAGCGTCTCGTCGTCGATATCCATCTCGATGCCGACGGCGATGGCGGCGAGAGCATTTTGCACGTTGTGCTGCCCGAGCATCGGCAGGCGGAACGGCATGGTCTTGCGGCTGCGCCCGCGCGCGCGATCGGTGACCGTGACCTCGAACGTGCAGCCGAGCTTGTCGGCGGTCATCCGGTCGGCCCGCACGTCCGCCTGCGGCGAGAAGCCATAGGTGACGATGCGGTGGTCCGACAGGCGCGGGATCATCTGCTGCACCGCCGGATGGTCGATGCACAGCACCGCGAAACCGTAGAACGGCACGTTGGCGACGAACTGATCATAGCCCGCGACCATCGCCTCGGCCGTGCCCCAGTGATCGAGGTGCTCGGGGTCCATGTTGGTGACGACGGCGATCACCGCCGGCAGACGCAGGAAGCTGCCGTCGCTCTCGTCCGCCTCCACCACCATCCAGTCGCCGGCGCCGAGGCGCGTGTTGGTGCCATAGGCGTTGATGATGCCGCCGTTGATCACGGTGGGATCGAGATGTGCCGCCTCCAGCACCGCGGCGATCAGGCTGGTCGTGGTGGTCTTGCCGTGCGTGCCCCCAACGGCAACCGCCCATTTCAGGCGCATCAGCTCGGCCAGCATCTCGGCGCGGCGGACGACGGGCACCAGACGCTGCCGCGCGGCGAGCACTTCGGGATTGTCGCGCCGGACGGCGGAGGACACGACCACGACCTGCGCCTCGCCGAGATTGGCCGCGTCATGGCCGATGGCGACGGGAATGCCGGCCTCGCGCAGCCGGCGCACGTTGGCGCTGTCGGCGATGTCGCTGCCCTGCACCCGGTAGCCGAGATTGTGCAGCACCTCCGCGATGCCGGACATGCCGATGCCGCCGATGCCGCAGAAATGGATCGGCCCGATGCTGAGGGGAAGCGCCCTCATGCCGGCGCGCCCGTGACGGGCAGCGTCGCCTCGACGAGGTCGGCGAGGCGTTCGGCGGCGTCGGGAGATCCGGTGCGGCCGACCGCGGCGGCGAGCGTCGCGAGCGCATCCGGCCGGTCGATCAGCTCCTGGACGCAGGCACGCAGGCGATCGGGCGTCACGGGCTCGGACAGGCAGATGGCCCCCAGTTGGCTGGCGTTGGCGCGCTGGTGATCGTCGATCGCCCCCGGCAGCGGGATCAGCACCGCCGGGCGGCCGACGACCGCCAGCTCCGCCACGGTCGAGGCGCCGGCCCGCGCGATCACCAGATGCGCCGCCGCCAGCCGCGCCGGGACGTCGTCGAAGAAGCTCGCCAGCGTGCAGTCGATGCCGCATGCCGCATACATCGTCTCGACGCGCGCCATATCCTCCGCGCGGCATTGCTGCGTGACGTGCAGGTCCATGCCGGCCGGCAGCGTGACGCCCGCGAGGGCCGCCGGCACGACGTCGCTCAGCACGCGCGCCCCGAGCGAACCGCCGAGCACGAGCACCCGCAGCACATCGGACGGCGCGACATAGGCGGCGCGCACCACGGACGGGCGCACCGGATTGCCGGTCACCACGGTCCGCATGCCGTCCGGCACCCGCGCGGTGTCCGCGAAGCTCAGCGCCAGCGCCGACGCGCGCCGCGCGAGGAAGCGGTTCGCACGGCCGAGCACCGCATTCTGTTCGTGCAGCACGCAGGGCAGGCCGAGGCTGTGCGCCGCGAGCACCGGCGGCACCGCCGGGTAGCCGCCGAAGCCGATGACGCAGGCGGCGTTGAGCCGCCCCAGCGCCCGCCGCGCCGTGACGGTGCCGAGACCGAGGGCCACGATCGCGCCGAGCGCCCGCAGGCGCCCGCGCCCGGCGATCC
Organism: Acidisphaera rubrifaciens HS-AP3; assembly: GCF_000964365.1. Lineage (GTDB taxonomy): Bacteria > Pseudomonadota > Alphaproteobacteria > Acetobacterales > Acetobacteraceae > Acidisphaera > Acidisphaera rubrifaciens. The sequence goes on from NZ_BANB01000071.1 coordinate 7,578, forward strand.
CCGCGCCGCGCAGCACGATCCGATCCTCGAACGCACCCTGGGCGATCTGCGACTCGCGCGCGCCGGTGCGGGCATCCGTCATCAGCACGACCCGGTAGCCGCGCGCGGCGAGCGCCGCCGACAGCGCCGCCGCCGGGAAGAAATGCCCGCCCGTACCGCCGGCCGCGATGACCACCGGGCGCAAATGCGGCGCCCTCATGTGCGGTCTCCGTGATGGCGCCGGCGCGTCAGCGCGAGCAGCATCCCCATGCCCATCGCGATCGCCATCACCGACGAACCGCCATAGGAGATGAACGGCAACGTCATGCCCTTGGTCGGGATCAGGTGCAGCGTGCTTGCCATATTGACGAAGGCCTGCAGCCCGAACCCGGCGATGAGGCCGGTCGCCGCCAGCACGACGAACAGGTCCTGTTCGGCCAGCAGGCGCAGCAGCCCGCGTATGACGATGAACGCGAACACCGCGAGGATGATGACGCAGACGATCATGCCGAACTCCTCGCCCGCCACCGCATAGACGAAATCCGCATGCGCGTCCGGCAGGATGTCCTTGACATGCCCCTCGCCGGGTCCGCGGCCAAGCAGACCGCCGTTGCCGAACGCCTCCAGCGCGGTGGTGACCTGGTAGTGATCGCCGACGGCGGGGTCGAGGAAGCGTTCGACGCGCGAGCGCACATGCGGAAACAGCGTATAGGCCGCGAATCCCGCGCCGCAGAAGCTGAGCAGCCCCATGCCGACAAGGAACAGGTTCAACCCGTTGACATAGAGCTGCGCGAAAAACACGGCGGTGACGACCGCGAGCATGCCGATATCGGGCTGCGACTTCAGCAGCAGTAGGATCAGCGCATAGATGCCGATCGCGATCGTCGTGCCCGGAAAGCGCGGGCTGCGCCGGCTTTCGCTGATCAGCCACGCCGCCACCACGGCGAAGCAGGGCTTGAGGAACTCGCTCGGCTGGATGGCGAAGCCGGGCAGGGCGATCCAGCGCCGCGCGCCCTTGATCTCCACGCCGATCACCATGGTGGCGGCGGTCAGCAGCAGCGCGATGATGCCGCCGATCAACGCCAGCCGGCGGATATCGCGCGGCGTCATCAGCGAAACCCCGACCACGATCGCGCCGGCGACCGCGAGGAACAGCACCTGTTTGAGAATGAACAGATCGCGCGACTGCCCGATGCGTTCGGCGACCGCCGGCGAGGCGGCCAGCATCATCACGTAGCCGAAGCCGATCAGCGTCGCGATCGCGAACAGCGTCCAGCGGTCGACGGTCCACCACCAGCGGCCTAGGACGGAATTGTCGGCGCGCGACAATGTCGGCATCAGGCGGCCTCCTCGCTTGCGGACGCGGGGCCGAGGGCGCGGACAAGTGCTGCGAACCGGTCGCCGCGTGCCTCGAACCCGCTGAACTGATCGAAGCTCGCGCAGGCTGGCGACAGCAGCACCACCGGCGCGCCGGCCCGCGCGGCGAGCGGCACGGCAGCCTCCAACGTGCCGCATACCGTGTGCGCGACGCCGTTTGCGGCAAGCGTCGCGGCGAACAGCGGCGCGTCGCGGCCGATCAGATAGGCATGCGCGATCCGCCCGAACAGCGGCGCGAGGCTCTCGATCCCGCCCGCCTTGGCGATGCCGCCGGCGATCCAGGCGAACCGGTCATAGCACAGCATCGCGCGCTCGGCCGCGTCCGCGTTGGTCGCCTTGCTGTCGTTGATGAAGGCAACGCCCCGCCACGCACCCACGCGCTGCTGCCGGTGCGGCAGGCCGGGAAAGGTTGCGATGCCGCGGCCGATCGCCGCCTCGTCGAGGCCGAGGGCACGCCCCATCGCGGTGGCGGCGGCGGCATTCAGCGCGTTGTGCAGTCCGGGCAGCCCGGGCGCGTCGTCGAGCGGGCGTTCGGCGTCGAACCGGACGACCGCGGCCGCGAGACCGGTGGCCGGCAGGCCGGCGCCGAGGACCGCGACATCGTCGCCCGTCTGCCGGTCGAAGATCGCCATCTTGGCGGCCAGGTAGCCCGCCATATCGCCGTGACGGTCGAGATGGTCCGGGCTGATATTCAGCATCGCGGCGGCACCGAACCGCAGGGTCGCGAGTCGCTCCAACATGTAGGACGACATCTCCAGCACATACACGCCGTCGTCGCCAAGCAATGGCAGGGCCAGGGCCGCCGTGCCCAGATTGCCGCCGGAAGCGACCGGCACGCCGGCGCCGGCCAGCATGTGGGCAAGCAGCGCGGTGGTGGTGCTCTTGCCGTTGGTGCCAGTGATGCCGGCGAAGCGCGCGCGTGATCCGGCTGCCCGCACCGCCTGAAACAGCAGCTCGGCATCGGACAGGATCGGCGCGCCCGCTTCGGCCGCCCGCTGCGCCGCCGGGTGCGGGGCGGGCAGGCGGTGCGGGATGCCCGGCGAGAGCACCAGCGCCTCGGCGGCGAAGGGCAGGGCGCCGTGATCGCGCAGCCTGAACCCCGCGGCGGCGGCGGCC
>NZ_BANB01000070.1 GCF_000964365.1 Acidisphaera rubrifaciens HS-AP3
CGCTGGCGATGGCTGGCGCGTCGTCGGGATCGGCCTCGCGGGCAGCCTCGCGGCAGATGTCGCGCGCGAGGTCGAACGCTGCGAGGGTTTCCTCCGCCTGCCAGACGGTGCCGGTCCACCGGTACCAGTGGTTCCATGTGGCGACGAAGCGGAGGTCTGCGCGGTGCCGATCCGTGAACCGTAGGGCAAGGGCGTCGTCAGAGAACTCGGGGGCCGTGCTGGTGGACGTGCTGGTGCGCAGGCGCCTTACCTCGGCGTCGAGCGTGCTAGCGCGGACTTGGAGCTGCTTGGCGACGGCGACGCGGGCGCGGTCGTATTCGGGACCGGGGAGCTGGGCTAGGCGCGCGACCTCGGCGGCGAAGTTGAGAGTGTCGATCGGTTCGCTCACCGGCCCAGCTCCATCGGCCGTGCGG
>NZ_BANB01000069.1 GCF_000964365.1 Acidisphaera rubrifaciens HS-AP3
GCGCGGCATCGCCGCCTCGGCCGGGGGAGCGCTGCTGGTGGAGCGGGCCGCCACCGTCGCCGCGGCGGACGCCGCAGGGGTGTTCCTGATCGGCCTGCCACCCGATATGTCCGCGACGGCTGAACGAGAGGACACCGCATGAGCCGCTTTCTGCACACCATGCTGCGCGTCGGCGATCTGGAACGCAGCGTCGATTTCTACACCCGCATCCTCGGCATGAAGGAGCTGCGGCGGCGCGACGTGCCGGACGGCAAATACACGCTCGCCTTCGTCGGTTACGGGGACGAGGACAGCAATGCCGTCATCGAGCTGACGTACAACTACGGCACCGCGCAGTACGAGATGGGCACCGCCTTCGGGCATCTCGCGATCGGCGTGCCGGACGTGGCGGCGGCGTGCGAGCAGGTGCGGCGCGGCGGCGGCAAGGTGGTGCGCGAGGCGGGACCGGTAAAGTTCGGCACCACCATCATCGCCTTCATCGAGGACCCGGACGGCTACAAGATCGAGCTGATCCAGCGCGACTGAAACGCGCGAGCCCGCCGCGCGCGAAAACGGCGGACCGCGTCGCCGCGGCCCGCCGTATTTTGCCGTCCCGGCCCGCGCGATCGGGCCTGGGTGTTTGATCCGCTTGTCGCGACCCGCTCCGGCTTACGCCAGGGCGGGCTGACCCGCGAGGCCGGCGGACGAGGCCATGCGCCGCTCCGCGATCTGCTGCTTCATCGCCTTCTGCAGCTTCTCGAACGCCCGCACCTCGATCTGGCGCACCCGCTCGCGCGAGATGCCGTATTGCTGGCTCAGATCCTCGAGCGTGGTCGGGTCGTCCTTCAGCCGGCGCTCGATCAGGATATGGCGCTCACGCTCGTTCAGGCCGCGCAGCGCTCCGTTCAGCAGCGCCTTGCGCCCGGTCATCTCCTCGCGCTCGGCGATGGTCGATTCCTGGCTCTCCGACTCGTCGACCAGCCAGTCCTGCCATTCCCCCTCGCTGTCGGCGCGGACGGGTGCATTGAGGCTGTGGTCCGGCGCGGCGAGGCGGCGGTTCATGCTGACCACGTCCTGCTCCGGCACGTCGAGCACGCGGGCGATCTTCGCCACCTGCTCCGGCTGGAGGTCGCCGTCGTCGATCGCCTGCATCTGGCCCTTCAGCCGGCGCAGGTTGAAGAACAGCTTCTTCTGCGCGGCCGTGGTGCCCATCTTCACGAGCGACCAGCTGTGCAGGATGTATTCCTGGATGGCGGCGCGGATCCACCACATGGCATAGGTGGCGAGGCGGAAGCCGCGGTCCGGATCGAACCGCTTCACCGCCTGCATCATGCCGACATTGCCCTCGCTGATGAGCTCGCCTACCGGCAGGCCATAGCCGCGGTAGCCCATGGCGATCTTGGCGACCAGACGCAGATGGGAGGTGACAAGCTTATGCGCCGCCTCCATATCCTCGTTGTTGCGCCAGCGGCGCGACAGTTCCAGCTCTTCCTCGGCGGTGAGCATCGGGAACTTGCGGATCTCCTGGAGATACCGCGACAGGTTACCTTCGGGAGCGATATTGATGATGGCGGACGCCATGAGCAGCTCCTCTCGTCTGACAGCCGTCGACTGACCCTTATACGGCGCCAAAGCCCGGCCGGTTTCGGTTTGGACAGGTGCGAGCGCGAATAACGGTTATACGTCCCGGAGAAAGGTCCCCGCAGGCGACCCGCCACCCCGGACGGCCGATCCGGCCGCACGCCCGCCGCCGGAAACGGTGGTGTTTATACCGGACCGGGCTAGTCCAGTCAATTCCCTAGTGGCGCGGTCAGGAATATGGACGCTGCATTGCAGCGCGTTCATCCGGCGTCGTCGAGGGCGGCGACCAGCGCGGCCATGTCGGCGGGCGGCGGCGTCTCGAACGACAGCGCGACCCCGGTGCGGGGATGGGCGAAGCCCAGCAGGCGCGCGTGCAGCGCCTGCCGCGGGAAGTCGAGCAGCCGGTCGCGGATCGCCGGCGCCACCGACCGTGCGGCGCCCGGCACGCGGCGGAGATAGACCGGATCGCCAATGACCGGCGTGCCCGCCTGGCTCAGATGGACCCGTATCTGATGCGTCCGCCCGGTCGCGAGGCGGCAGCCGACCAGGCTGGCCCCCACGCCCCATGCGCGCTCGGTCCGGTAATGCGTCAGCGCCGGCTTCCCGCCCGGCGTCACCGCCATGCGCTTGCGGTCGCGCGGATCGCGCCCGATCGGCCCGTCATGACTGCCCGCCGCCGGCGACGGGACGCCCCAGCAGAGCGCGACATAGGCCCGGTCGAGGTCGCGCGCGGCGAAGGCGGCCGACAGACGGGCCAGCGCCTGCTCGGTCTTGGCGACGACCATCACCCCGGTCGTGTCCTTGTCCAGCCGATGGACGATGCCCGGCCGCCGTTCGCCGCCGATCCCCGGCAGGGTGTCGCCGCAATGGGCGAGCAGGGCGTTGACCAGCGTGCCGTCGGCATTGCCGGGCGCCGGGTGGACGACCAGCCCGGCCGGCTTGTCGATCACGAGGAGGTCGGCATCTTCGTACAGGATTTCGAGCGGGATCGCCTGCGGGGCGGGGATCGCGGCGACCGGCGGCGGCAGGTCGAGCGTGTAGGTCGCCCCCGGCCGGACCGGCTCGGCCGGCTCGCGCAGGGGCGCGTCGTCCCGCCGCACCAGCCCCGACTCGATCAGTGCCTTGACGCGGGAGCGCGACATCGTGCCGATGGCCTCCGCGAGGAAGCGGTCGATCCGTCCGCCGGCCGCGTCCGGTCCGGCGGTGACGGCGTGCGT
>NZ_BANB01000068.1 GCF_000964365.1 Acidisphaera rubrifaciens HS-AP3
GCCATCCGGGCCCGGCCGCGGCGGCGCCCGTCGCGACCGGATCGCCGGCGACCACGCCGGTCGGCCCGTACGACACGGCCGCACGCTGGGCGGTGGTGGTCGACTACAACACCGGCGCCAAGATCCTCGACAAGGACGCCGACGCGCTGATGGTGCCGTCGTCGATGACGAAGATCATGACCGCCTACATCGTCTACGGCGCGCTGAAGGCGGGGAAGCTGCGTCTGACGGACACGCTGCCGGTCAGCGAACGCGCCTATCGGATGGGCGGCTCGCGGATGTTCTGCCAGATCGGTACCAGCGTGAAGGTCGAGGATCTCATCCGCGGGATGATCGTGCAGTCGGGCAATGACGCGTGTATCGTGCTCGCCGAAGGCATCGCTGGCTCCGAGGAGGCATTCGTCGTGCTGATGAATGCCAAGGCGAAGGAACTCGGCATGACCCGCACCGTTTTCCGCAATTGCACCGGCTGGCCGGACCCCGACCATCACAGCACCTGCAACGACCTCGCACGCCTCGCGCAGCGGATCATCACGGACTTTCCCGAGTACTACCATTACGACAGTGAAAAATCTTTCAAGTACAACAACATCGATCAGCAGAACCGCAATCCGCTGGTGCAGAAGGGCTTGGCCGACGGCATGAAGACCGGCCACACCGAGGAAGGCGGCTATGGCCTCGTCGGCAGCGCCGAGCGCGGCGGGCGGCGGGTGATCATGGTGCTGAACGGCATGAGCACGATGCATGAGCGCGCCGAGGAGAGCGAGCGCATGCTGGAGTGGTCGTTCCGTGAGTTCGAGGATGTGACCCTGTTCACAGCCGGCGACGTGGTGGAGCGTGTACCGGTGTGGCTCGGCGATGCGCCGACGGTGCCGCTCGTGGGCGGCCGGGATCTGGTGGTCACGATGCCGCGCGCCTGGCGCAAGACGGCGACGATCACGGTGGAATACGACACGCCCCTGCGGGCGCCGGTGACGCGCGGGGACAGTATCGGGTCGCTGACCATCACCGGCACGGGCGTGCCGAACGCACAGTTCCCGCTGCTGGCCGGCGCCGATGTCGCGCGGCTCGGCTTCGCGGGGCGCGCGCTCGGCGTGCTGTCGCATTACGTCACGGGCAGCTGAGGGAGCGGGCCACGTTCATCACGCTCGAAGGCGGGGAAGGGGCGGGCAAGACGACGCAGGCGGGGCTGCTTGCTGCGGCACTCGCCGAACGCGGGCACGCGGTCCTGCATACCCGCGAACCGGGCGGCGCGCCGGGGGCGGAGCGGCTGCGGGCCGTGGTGCTGGCGGGTAACGGCTTCACGCCGCTGGCGGAGACGCTGATCCATGTCGCCGCGCGGACGGAGCACGTGGCAATGACGCTGCGCCCGGCGCTCGCCGCCGGCATCGTCGTGGTGTGCGACCGGTTCGCGGATTCGACGATGGCCTATCAGGGTTACGGACAGGGCGCGGACCGGACGCAGATCGCGGCGCTGGCGCGCCTGCCCGGCCTCGTGCCGGATCTGACGATCATGCTGGAGGCATCGCCCGCGACCGCGCGTGTCCGCCGTCGCGCGCGGGGGCTGCGCGCCGACCGCTACGAGGCGGAAGACGCGGCGTTCCATGACCGCGTCGCCGCCGGCTTCCGTGCCATCGCCGAGGCCGAGCCGGGGCGCTGCGTGCGCATCGACGCCGACGGCGACGTGGCCGCGACGCAGGCGGCGGTGCTGGACGCGGTGCTCGCGCGCATGGCGCGGGCGCATGCGGGGAC
>NZ_BANB01000067.1 GCF_000964365.1 Acidisphaera rubrifaciens HS-AP3
CGCGGGAGGCGACGGAGGCCTCGACCGTCAGCACCGAATAGACGTCCGCCGTGATGCGCGGCTCGACCGCCCGCATCTCGTCGAGCGACAGGCCGGCGAGGTCGACGCCGCGCCGCTCCGCCGCCGCGACCAGCCGCCCGGTCACGTGATGGGCGTCGCGAAACGGCAGTCCCGCCCGCACCAGCCAGTCGGCGAGATCGGTCGCGGTGGCGAAGCCCGCCCCGGCCTGCGCCCGCATGCGCGCGGTATCGGGCACGAGGTCGCGCACCATCCCCTCCATCGCCGCGAGCGAGAGCGCCCAGGCGTCGGCGGCGTCGAAGACCGGCTGCTTGTCCTCCTGCATGTCCTTGGCATAGGCGAGCGGCAGGCCCTTCATCACCGTGAGCAGCCCGACCAGCGCACCGGTGATGCGCCCGGTCTTCGCCCGCACCAGCTCCGCCGCGTCCGGGTTGCGCTTCTGCGGCATGATCGAGCTGCCGGTCGTATAGGCGTCCGACAGGCGGATGAAGCCATAGGGCGCGCTGCACCAGATGACGATCTCCTCGGCCAGCCGCGACAGATGCATCGCCGCGATGGCGCCGGCCGAGAGGAACTCCAGCGCGAAGTCCCGGTCGGAGACGGCATCGAGCGAATTGGCGGTCGGCCGGTCGAAGCCGAGTGCCGCCGCGGTCATGGCGCGGTCGATCGGAAAGGACGTGCCGGCCAGCGCCGCCGAGCCGAGCGGACATTCGTTCATCCGCCGGCGACAGTCGGCGAGGCGGCCGCGGTCGCGCGCGAGCATCTCGACATAGGCGAGCAGGTGGTGGCCGAACGTCACCGGCTGCGCCGTCTGCAGATGGGTGAAGCCGGGCATCGGATCGGCCGCGTGTTCGGCGGCGCGGGTGGCCAGCGCGCGCATCAGCGCGACGGTCTGCCCGTCCAGCCCGTCGATCGCGTCACGCACCCACAGGCGGAAATCCGTCGCCACCTGATCGTTGCGGCTGCGCGCGGTGTGCAGGCGCCGGCCCGCCTCGCCGATCCGCGCCGTCAGCCGCGCCTCGATATTCATGTGGATGTCTTCGAGGTCGGTCGAGAAGTCGAACCGCCCGGCCGCGATCTCCTCGCCGATGGCCGCGAGGCCGCCCGCGATCGCGGCTGCGTCCTCGGCCGACAGCACGCCGATCCGCGCCAGCATGGCCGCATGCGCCAGCGAGCCGCGTATGTCCTGCCGCCACAACCGCCGGTCGAAGCCGATCGAGGCGTTGATCTCCGCCATGACCGCCGCCGGCCCGGCCGAGAAGCGGCCGCCCCATTGCGCGTTGGCGCCCGCTTCGCCATGGGAGGCATCGGGTGACACCGCCGGGGTTGCGCCGGTCTCGCCGTCGGACGTCACGTCAGCCGCCAAGGAGGTTGTCCGTCATGAGGTTTGTCACGCGCCGCGCCGGTCTGGTCGGCCTCGCCGCGGCGGCCGGCACCCTAGCTTCCGCCTCCCTGATCCGCAAACCGCGCGCCGCCGATCCCGCGGGGGCGGTGCGCGCGGCGGATGGCGAGGAGCTGGAGGACATGTCGGCGATGAAGCTGTTCGACCCGCCGGTGACGCTGCCCTCCCTGCCGTTCACGGCGGCCGACGGGTCGCGCCACACCATCGCCGAGTTCCGCGGCCACGGCATGGTACTCAACCTCTGGGCGACGTGGTGCCGCCCCTGCGTCGCCGAGATGCCGTCGCTGGCCCGCCTGTCCCGGGCGCTCGCGCCCGACGACATAGCGGTGATGGCGATCTCCACCGACCATGGCGGCATCCCGGCGGTGCGGCGGTTCTTTACCGACCATGACATCACCGCCCTGCCGATCCTGGTCGACGCCGATGGGCGCATCGGCGAGGCGCTGAACGTGCGCGGCATCCCGACCACGCTGGTCATCGACCGCGAGGGACGCGAGCGCGGGCGGCTGGAAGGGGCGGCCGACTGGGCGTCGCCGCAGGCGCTGGCGACGGTGCGGCGGCTGGCCAGGGCGTGACGGCGCCGACGGTGGCCAGCGCCCGGACCCGAGCGCCGGCCTCCTTGCCTCAACGATACGGGCGACCGTGATAGTGGTGGTTGTACCGGCGCGAGTAGCGATAGCGGCGGTAATGCCGATGGTGATAGCGGTCGTAGTAGTAATAGACGTGCTGTAGCTCGGGCGCGGGCGCCGCGGCGGCGGTGGCGGCAAAACCCGGACCGGCGGGGATCGCCGCCGCATCGGCCGTCCCGCCGTCGGCGCCAAGCAGGATGGCGCCGGTCAGCACGGCGGCTGCCAGCAGCGTTCTGCGGAACATGGATCGAGGCTCCTGGTGTCGTTTCGTCAACATGCCCCGTGGTATCGGGGCACGGGACGGCAGCAAGACGGGCGAAACGTGACCGTTTCGTGGCCGTGATGCAACCGGCCGCGCCTAGCGATCCGTGACCATGTCCGCGCGCAGGCGGCTCGGCGTGCGTTCGTCGGCCTCGAACAGGGCGGCCAGTTCCTCGGCGGCCTGCTGCGCGCTCTGACGAAGCTGCTGCTCGTCGGTATAGAACCCGTGCGTGTCGCGCAGCTGCTGTTCGTCATGCTGGCGGAACAGCTCAGTCGTGCGGCTGGCTTCCGCCTCCGTCATGCCAAGCTCGCGCAGCGCCATCTCGGTCAGCTTCAGCGTCGAATAGAACGTGTCGCGCACGAACCCGTCCACGCCGCGATCCATCAGCAGATGGGCGTGACGCCGGTTGCGCGCCCGCGCCAGCACGAACAGGTGCGGGAACTGCCGCCGCGCGATCTCGACGATCCGCAGCGTCGCCTCGATGTCGTCGAGCGCCACGATCAGCACGCGCGCCTCGCCCGCGCCCGCCGCGCGCAGCACCTCCGGCCGGGTCGGATCGCCGTAGAAGACCCGCGAGCCGAAGCGGCGGGCGACCTCCACCTCGGTCGGGTCGCGGTCGAGGGCGGCGAAGCCGATGCCGCTCATGCGCAGGATGCGGCCCGCGACCTGTCCCACGCGGCCGAAACCGCAGATCAGCACGGGGCTGGTGCCCTGAAGCACCGGCAGCGGCGGCGGCGGCGCCTTCGTCCGCCCCGCCAGCCGCGGCATCAGCAGCTTCTCCGACGCGGCAAACAGCAACGGCGTCGCGGCCATCGACACGGCGGCGACCAGCGTCGCGAACGTCGCCTGATCGTCGGTCAGCGCGCCGACCGGCACGGCGGCGGCGAACAGCACGAAGCTGAACTCGCTCCCCTGCGGCAGCGCCAGCGCGAAACGCATCGCATCGCGTGGCCGCTGGCCGCCCACCCGTCCGATCGCATACGCGATCCCGGTCTTGGCCAGGAGCAGCATGACGACGCCCGCTGCCAGCGTGCCGGGATTGTGGGCGGCGAGGCGCAGATCGGTCTGCATGCCCACCGACATGAAGAAGAAGCCCAGCAGCAGCCCCTCGAACGGCTCGATATCGGCCTGCAATTCGTGGCGGTACTCGTTGTCCGACAGCAGCACGCCGGCGATGAAGGCGCCGAGCGACATCGACAGCCCCGCCTCGTGCGCGAGCAACCCGGTGCCCAGCACGATCAGCAGGGCCATGGCGGTGAACACCTCCGGCGTGCGCGCGCCGCCGATCAGGCGGAAGGCGCGCGGCACCACGACCCGGCCGATCAGCAGGATCAGCGCGACCGTCAGCACCGCGCGGCCGACATCGTGCCACGGCACGTGGTCGGGCAGGCTCTCCTGCGCCAGCAGCGGCAGGACGGCGACGAAGGGGATGAACGCCAGGTCCTGGAACAGCAGCACGGCGAAGACGTCGCGCCCGGCGGTCGTCTTCAGCAGCCCTCGCTCGCCCAGCATCGGCAGGACGATGGCGGTCGACGACAGCGCGAATCCGGCACCGAGGACGGCGGCGCTGTCCACCTCGGCGCCGGCGATCCAGGCGAAGGCGCCCAGCACGGCCGCCGACAGCACGACCTGCGCCGAGCCGAGGCCGAAGATCGCCCGCCGCATCACCCACAGGCGCTGCGGCCGCACCTCCAGCCCGATCAGGAACAGCAGCATGACCACGCCGAACTCGGAGATCGCCTGCACCCGGCCGGTGTCGAGGACCGCCCCCAGGCCCTGCGGCCCGATCGCCACGCCCGCCACGAGATAGCCGAGCACGCTGCCGAACCCGAGCCGGCGGGAAATCGGCACGGCAACTGCAACGGCGGCCAGGAGTGCAACAAGGGTTGTCAGCATGTCCGGGTTTTCCGACGCTTGGGGCACGACCTCATGAGGAGTGACAGAGCCGTGCGCTTTCTGGTCCTGCTGCCGCTGGCCGGCTTCCTGATCGGCACGCCGTTGGTAAACCGGGTGGAACCGTTTGTCTTGGGACTGCCATTGGTGCTCGCGTGGCTGGTATTCTGTGTCCTGGTCACCAGCGTGGTGATGGCGCTCATCTGGCGGAGCGACCGGACCCGCCGCGCGGCGGGCGGCCGCTGATGGCCCTGCTGATCATCGCCGTTACGGCGGCCTTTGCCCTTGCCCTCGGTCTGCGCGCCGGGCGGGGACGCGATCTCAGCCTCGAACAATGGAGCGTCGGCGGACGCGGCTTCGGCAGCCTGCTCGTGTTCCTGCTGATGGCGGGCGAGACCTACACGACCTTCACCTTCCTCGGCGGCGTCGGCTGGGCGTACGGCAAGGGCGGCCCCGCGATGTACATCCTCGTGTACCTGACGATCGGCTTCATCCTGTCCTACTGGATGCTGCCGCCGCTCTGGGCTTATGCGAAGGAGCACCGGCTGCTGGCGCAGCCGGACTATTTCGCGCACCGCTACCGCTCCCCCACGCTCGGCGTCGTCGTCGCGCTGGTGGGCGTGACCGCGCTCGTCCCGTATCTGGTGCTGCAGTTCAAGGGTCTCGGCATCATCGTCGCGGCGGCAAGCGGCGGCGTGATCGGCGCGGCGACCGCGATCTGGATCGGGGCGGCGATCGTCACCGCCTATGTGATCGTCTCGGGCGTCCACGGCTCGGCCTGGACCGCGACGATCAAGGACGCGGCCATCCTCGGCGTGGTGGTCTTCCTCGGCATCTACCTGCCGCTGCATTACTACGGCGGCATCGGCCCGATGTTCCACGCGGTCGACGCGGCGCGGCCGGGCTTCCTGACGCTGCCGCCGCGCGGGCTCAGCATGGCGTGGTTCGAAAGCACCGTCGTGCTGAACGGTCTCGGCGCCTTCATGTGGCCGCACGGCTTTGCGTCCGTCTTCACCGCGCGCAGCCCCGACACGTTCCGGCGCAACGCGGCGCTCCTGCCGCTGTATCAGCTGCTCATCCTGTTCGTCTTCCTGATCGGGTTCGCGGCGATCCTGCAAGTCCCGGGCCTGCGCGGCGCGGACAGCGACCTGGCGCTCCTGCGCATCGCGCAGGTGACGTTCCCACCCTGGTTCCTCGGCGTGATCGGCGCCGCCGGGCTGCTCACCGCGCTGGTGCCGGGGTCGGTGATCCTGATGAGTGCGGCCACCCTGATCGCGAACAACCTCTACGCGCCGCTGACCGGCGCGCGTAGGGACGGGCGCGGCCTGGCCCTGATCGCGCGCGGGGCGGTGCCGGTCGTGTCGCTGGTGGCGGTCGGGTTCACGCTGCGCGGGGGCAGCGCGATCGTCTCGCTGCTGCTGATGGGCTACAACATCGTCACGCAGCTGTTCCCGAGCTTCATCTGGACGCTGTCGCGGCGCAACCCGCTCAACGCGGCGGGCGCGCTCGCGGGCATCGCGACGGGCATCGCCATCGTCGCGTGGACGACGCTAACCGGGGTCCGCATCGCGACGCTGATGCCCGGGGCGCCGGGATGGGTGCAGGACCTGAATATCGGCATGGTCGCGCTGGTGGCGAACGCGGCGGTGGCGCTGGCGGTCAGCGCGCTGACGGCACGGCGGCAACCCGCCCTCGCGCCGGCGGAGCGCGCCTAGCCAGGCGGTCAGCGCGCCGGTGCGTTGGCGCCGCGCAGGGCATCGACGACGGCCCGGGTGACACCGGCCGTCGTCTCCGTGCCGCCGAGGTCGGGGGTCATGATCCCGGCCGCGCAGACCTGTTCGACGGCCGCCATCAGCGACGCGGCGGCGGCCGCCTCGCCGAGATGCTCGAGCATCATCGCCGCGGTCCAGAAGCTCGCGACCGGGTTGGCGATGCCCCGTCCCGTGATGTCGAAGGCGGAGCCGTGGATCGGCTCGAACATGCTGGGGAAGCGCCGCTCCGGGTCGATGTTGCCGGTCGGCGCGATGCCGAGCGAGCCGGCGAGCGCCGCCGCCAGGTCCGACAGGATGTCGGCGTGCAGGTTGGTCGCCACCACGGTGTCGATCGAGGCGGGACGCCGGACCATGCGCGTGGTCATCGCGTCCACCAGTTCCTTGTCCCACGCGACGTCCGGGAAGTCGGCGGCGACAAGGGCGGCGATCTCGTCCCAGAACACCATGCCGTGCCGCTGGGCGTTCGACTTGGTCACCACCGTCAGATGCTTCGCCGGCCGCGCCCGGGCGATGGCGAAGGCATGGCGCATGATCCGCTCCACGCCCCGGCGGGTGAAGATCGCGGTCTCGGTCGCGACCTCCTCCGGCAGGCCGCGATGGGCGCGGCCGCCATGGCCGGCATACTCGCCCTCGCTGTTCTCGCGCACGATGACCCAGTCGAGATCGCCGGGCCCGACGTCGCGCAGCGGGCTGGTCACCCCCGGCAGGATGCGCGTCGGGCGGACATTGGCGTACTGGTCGAAACCCTGGCAGATCGGCAGCCGCAGGCCCCACAGCGTGACGTGGTCCGGGATGTCCGGGGCGCCGACCGCGCCGAAATAAATCGCGTCCATGCCGCGCAACTGGTCGAGCCCGTCCGCCGGCATCAGCGCGCCGGTGCGGCGGTAGCGATCCGAACCCCAGTCATAGCGCGTGACGTCGAGCCCGAAACCGGCACGGGCGGCCAGCGCGTCCAGCACCTCCAGCCCGGCGTCGATCACCTCCGGCCCGATACCGTCGGCGGGAATGGCGGCGATGCGATACGTGCGCATGGGTGCTCCGGTGTGTGGCCGGCCGCAGATTGGTCGCGCCTGGGCAGACGGTCCAGTGGGGCGCCCAACCGCCATGCGCGCCGCTCATTGCTCCCCCCGGCTACCGGCCCGACTATTGTCCGGAATGAATTGTTGCACCGCAGCAATTCATGCTTACTTCAGCGAGGGGAGGAGATGACGCCATTCGCCGGTTGAGGAGTGATGCCGTGCATATTTTCCCCCGCCTGACGGCCCGCCTGCTGGCGCGGCACCGTGCCGACGACACCGCCCCGATGGGGAGCCCCGACGACACCGCGATCAGGGCGCTCGCCGTCAGCGCGCCGGTGCTCTCGTTGATCGATCCCACCCTCGCGGCCTTCAGCCCGGACCAGGCGCACGAACTCGGCTACGCCCTCGGCCGTCGCGGCTGATCCACCGTGGCCCGCCACGAACGGCCGAACAGGAGCGGCCTGCCGCGTCGCTCCCGTCCCGCCGGGCCGCCGTCAGTGCGCGCCGACGGATAAGGTCGCGCCGGGCTTATCGTGCAGCGCCAATCGATCCACGAGCGTCTGACTCGCCGCGTTCATGCCCTCGATCTCGACCGCGACGCCGTGGTGGCGGAACTTCAGGACAACCCGATCGAGCGCATTGATGCCGGTGATGTCCCAGAAATGCGCCGCGCCCACGTCGATGACGACGGATTGCAGGGGCTCGCGGAAATCGAATGCGTTGTGGAACGCCTCGGCCGTGGCGAAGAAAATCTGCCCCGTCACGCGATAGGTCCGCCGTCCCAGCGCCTCATCCAGATCGGAGTCGACGCCGAAGAAACGGGCAACCTTCTGCGCGAAGAACAGACCGCTGAGCACAACGCCGGCGACGACGCCCTTGGCCAGATCATGCGTCGCGACGACCACGAGGACCGTAGCCAGCATGACGAAGCTCGAACTTTTCGGATTGGCCAGCAGACCGGGAATCGAGCGCCACTGGAACGTGTTGATCGACACCATGATCATCACCGCGACCAGCGCGGCCATCGGGATCTGACGCACCCACGGACCGAGCACCACGATCAGGAACAGCAGGAATGCGCCGGCCCACAGACAGGACAGCCGCCCCCGGCCGCCGGATGACACGTTGATCACCGACTGGCCGATCATCGCGCAGCCCGCCATGCCGCCGAACAGGCCGGAGGCGATGTTGGCGAGCCCCTGCCCCGCGCATTCGCGGTTCTTGTTCGACGTCGTGTCGGTCATCTCGTCCACGATCGCCGCCGTCATCAGGCTTTCCAGCAGCCCCACCATGGTCAGCGTCAGCGCATAGGGCAGGATGATGCGCAGCGTCTCCAGTGTCGCCGGCACAAGCGGTATCGCGAAGAACGGCAGGTCATGCGGCAGCTGGCCCATGTCGCCGACCGTGTGCAGCCTCAGCCCGACCGCGATCGAGAACGCCGTCAGGACGACGATCGCCACCAACGGAGACGGCACGGCGCGGGTGGCACGCGGCAGCAGGTAGATGATCGCAAGACCGGCCGCGACCATCGCGTAGACCTGCCAGCCATGGCCGATCAGCTCCGGCAGCTGCGCCAGGAAGATCAGGATCGCCAGCGCGTTGACGAAGCCCGTGACGACCGAGCGCGAGACGAAACGCATCAGGTCGCCCAGCCGCAGCAAACTCGCCACAATCTGCAACACGCCAGTCAGGATGGTGGCGGCGAGCAGGTACCCCAGCCCGTGCTCTTTCACGAGCGTGACCATGACGAGCGCCATCGAGCCGGTCGCCGCCGAAATCATGGCCGGCCGTCCCCCGGCGATCGCGGTGACGACGGCGATGCAGAACGAGGCATATAGCCCGACCTTGGGATCGACACCGGCGATGATCGAGAAGGCGATGGCCTCGGGGATCAGCGCCAGGGCAACGACGGTGCCCGCCAACAGGTCGCGCGTGACGTTCGGCGCCCATTCGGCGCGGATATTCTTGACGTTCATTGAAAGCTTTCAGGACATACGCGCCGCGAAGGGCGTTGCCGGTACGTGCCAAATGGAGGCCGCGGCCCGAGGGGGCGGCGGACGATACTTCAATAGCCGCGTGACGCCGGTCAGGGCGGCGTCATAGGACTTGGCAGGGCAGCGTTCATCACCATCACGCCGCTAGTAGCCAGCCCGATGATGCAATGCAACATAAATCCCGGCCGGGGTGCCTGACCGCTTGGCACCACGTCAACCGGCGGACGTGTCTCGACAAACATGCCATCGCGACTACGAGGTGGGGCGGGGCGGCGCGCACGCCGCCCCGCCCGCGTCGCGTCAGACGATCTCGAACAGGCCCGCGGCGCCCATGCCGCCGCCCACGCACATGGTGACGACGCCATAGCGGGCGCCGCGGCGCTTGCCCTCGATCAGCACGTGCCCGGCCATGCGGGCGCCCGACATGCCGTAGGGATGGCCGATCGAGATGGCGCCGCCGTCCACGTTCAGCTTCGCCGGGTCGATGCCGAGCTTGTCGCGGCAATAGATCACCTGCACCGCGAAGGCCTCGTTCAGCTCCCACAGGTCGATGTCCTCGACCTTGAGCCCGTGGCGAGCCAGCAGGCGGGGCACCGCGAACACCGGGCCGATGCCCATCTCGTCCGGCTCGCAGCCGGCGACCGCGAGGCCGCGGAAGATGCCGAGCGGCTTGAGCCCGCGCTTCGCCGCCTCGCCCGCCTCCATCACGACGCAGGCCGAGGCGCCGTCCGACAGCTGCGAGGCGTTGCCGGCGGTGATCGTCTTGTCCAGCCCGCGCACGGGCTTGAGGTTGGCCAGCCCCTCGGCGGTGGTGTCGGGCCGGTTGCCCTCGTCCTTGGTGAGGCGGACGGTCTTGTGGTGGACGGCGCCGGTCTCCTTGTCCACCAGCGCCATGCGGCTCTCCAGCGGCACGATCTCCGCCTCGTAGCGGCCGGCTTCCTGCGCGGCGGCGGTGCGGCGCTGGCTCTCCAGGCCGTATTCGTCCTGCCGCTCGCGCGAGATGCCATAGCGGGCGGCGACGATCTCGGCGGTGTCGATCATCGGCAGGTAGATGTCGGGCTTGTGCGCCAGCAGCCAGTCGTCGGTGGTGCGGAACTGGTTACGGTGGTCGTTTTGCACCAGGCTGATGCTCTCCAGCCCGCCGGCGACCATGATCGGCACCCGATCCAGGATCACCCGCTGCGCCGCGACGGCGATCGCCTGCAGGCCGGAGCTGCACTGCCGGTCGATCGTGGTGCCCGCCGTCGTGACCGGCAGGCCGGCGCGGACCAGTGCCTGCCGCGCGACGTTCATCCCGGTGGCGCCCTGCTGCATGGCGCAGCCCATGATCACGTCCTCGACCTCGGCCGGGTCGATCCCGGCGCGCGAGACGGCGTGGGCGATGGCGTGGCCGGCCAACGTGGCGCCGTGGGTGTCGTTGAAGGCACCGCGATAGGCCCGGCCGATCGGCGTGCGGGCGGTGGAGACGATGACGGCTTCGCGCATGGCGCGTCCCTCCTGATGACTTTGTGTGTTATGCTGATCGCGGGCGGCGCGGTCGTAAAGCCGGGCCGGCGCAGGTCAGCCGCTGACCGAATACCCGCCGTCCACTGGAATGGCGGCCCCGGTCACGAAGTCCGAGCCGCGGCCGGCGAGAAACACGGCAATGCCGGCGAGATCGTCCGGCGTGCCCCACCGCCCGGCCGGGGTGCGGGCGAGCACCCGTTCGTTCAGCCCGGGGACCTGCGCCCGGGCATCGCGCGTCAGCGCCGTGTCGATCCAGCCCGGCAGCACGGCATTGACCTGGATGTTATCGGGCGCCCAGGCGACCGCGAGCGATCGGGTGAGTTGCACGATCCCGCCCTTGCTCGCCCCATAGGCGGCGGCGAAGGACGCGCCGAACAGCGACATCATCGAGCCGATATTGATGATCTTGCCCCCGCCCCCGTCGCGCATCGCCGGATAGGCGGCGCGGGCGCAATAGAACGCGCCGTCGAGATTGGTCGCCAGCACAAGCCGCCACTCCTCCGGCGTGAGGTCGGCGGGCTGCTTGCGCACCGACATGCCGGCGTTGTTCACCAGGATGTCCAGCCGGGCGAAGGCGGCGCGCGTCGCGTCCACCAGCGCCGCGCAGGCGTCGGGATCGGTCACGTCGGCGGCGACGAACCGCCCGCGCCCGCCCAGTTCGGCCAGCGCCGCCTCGGCCTTGTTCCGGTCGCGCCCGGCCAGGACGATCGCGGCCCCCGCCTCGGCCAGGCCCTTCGCCATGCCGAGGCCGATGCCGCCGTTCCCGCCGGTGACCAGCGCCACCCGCCCGGTAAGGTCCATCGGTCCCGCCATCGCTCGCTCCATTAGAATTATGCGCGCCCATCCGAATTACGCGCCCCTGAGCATAGGACGGCGCATGGCAAGTGGACGAAACCCCGGCGCCCATGCCAGTTTCCGCGCCTTTGTTTAACCCCCGACGTCAGGATAAGGCCGCCCCGCATGACGACCGACCTCGACATCGCACGCGCCGCGACGCTGCGCCCGATCACCGACATCGCCGCCCGTGCCGGCATACCGGCCGATGCGCTGTATGCCTACGGACCGCACAAGGCGAAGATCGGCTACGATTTCATCAACGGCTGCGCCGGCCGCCCGGACGGCAAGCTGGTGCTGGTGACCGGGATCAGCCCGACCGCCGCCGGCGAGGGCAAGACGACGACGACCGTCGGCCTGGCCGACGCGCTTTCCGCCGCCGGCAAGCGGGTGATGATCTGTCTGCGCGAGCCCAGCCTCGGCCCCAGCTTCGGCATGAAGGGGGGTGCCACCGGTGGCGGCTATGCGCAGGTGGTGCCGATGGAGGACATCAACCTCCATTTCACCGGCGACTTCCACGCGATCACCAGCGCCAACAACCTGCTGGCCGCGATGATCGACAACCATCTGTACTGGGGCAATTCGCTCGGCATCGACACCCGCCGCGTCACCTGGCGCAGGGCGCTGGACATGAACGACCGCGCGCTGCGCTCCATCATCAACAGCATCGGCGGCGGAGCGAACGGCGCCCCGCGCGAGGACGGGTTCGACATCACCGTCGCGTCCGAGGTGATGGCGGTGTTCTGTCTCGCCCGCGATCTCGACGACCTGCAGGCGCGGCTCGGCCGGATGGTCGTCGCGACCCGGCGGGACGGCAGCGCGGTGACGGCGGCCGACCTCAAGGCGGACGGCGCCATGGCCGTGCTGCTGCGCGAGGCGTTCCAGCCCAACCTCGTGCAGACGCTGGAAGGCACGCCCGCGCTGGTGCATGGCGGCCCGTTCGCCAACATCGCCCATGGCTGCAACTCGGTCATGGCGACGCGGCTCGGGCTCAAGCTCGCGGACGTGGTGGTGACGGAGGCCGGGTTCGGCGCCGATCTGGGTGCCGAGAAGTTCATCGACATCAAATGCCGCTCGGCCGGTCTGGCGCCGGGCTGCGCGGTGATCGTCGCGACCGTCCGCGCGCTGAAGATGCACGGCGGCGTGGCGAAGGGCGCGCTCGGCACCGAAAACGTGGCCGCGGTCCAGCGCGGCATGGCGAACCTCGCCCGCCATATCGAGAACATGCGCAAGTTCGGCATTCCGGTGGTGGTCGGGCTGAACCGCTTCACCTCCGACACCGAGGCGGAGTTCGCGGCGGTGCGCGACGCGACGGCGGCACTCGGCGTGCGCACCGTGCTCTGCACCCACTGGGCCGATGGCGGCGCGGGGGCCGCGGAACTGGCGCAGGTGGTGACCGAGGCGCTCGGCGAGGGCGCGCAGGCGAAGCCGCTCTATCCGGCGGACCTGCCACTCGCGGAGAAGATCCGCACCATCGCCCGCGATATCTACCGCGCCCGCGACATCGACATCGCCCCGGCCGCGGCCAAGCGCCTCTCGCAGTTCGAGGCGGCCGGCCATGCCGGGCTGCCGGTCTGCATCGCCAAGACGCAATACAGCTTCAGCGCCGACCCGACCGCGATGGGCGCGCCGGAAGGGCATGTGCTGCCGGTGCGGGAAGTGCGTCTGTCGGCGGGCGCGGGCTTCGTCGTCGCCATCTGCGGCGAGATCATGACCATGCCGGGCCTGCCGAAGGTGCCGGCCGCCGAGACGATCCGGCTCGATGCGGAGGGAAACATCCAGGGCCTGTTCTGACCGCAGGGTGGGCCGCCCCGCGCCGGCAGGCCGCGGGGCATCGGCGACTGCTGTTCCCCGCCCCGGGGTGTCAGGCCTCGGGGCCGGACGACCCGCGCCCGGACGACCCGGGAGGCGGCGTCGTCCGGTCGGCGGGCCCGGCGCCGTCGGCCGCAGGGTTGGCGGAGGCCGCCTGGGGCGCTGCCTCGCCGAGTATCTGCATCAGCGCGTCGGGTACCGGCTCGGCGATGATGTCGTCATGGGCCTGACGCAGCGAGCGGCGCAGCCAGCGGTCGAACGCGTCGCGCTCGCCGCTCTCGCTTGCTTTCGGCCTGACGTGGTGATCCGCATAACCCATGATAGGACAATGCGCGCCGTACCCGTGGGTTCCGGACGAAACGTCAGCCTCACGCCGGCCTGACCTGCCATGGCCGCACCGCTGGCCGGATCGGCGTGGTCCCGATTGGGTTTTGCTCACGCGATGACCCTCTTGCCACCCGCCCCACGCTCCCCGCCTCACGCCGCCGGGATCGAGGCAGGCACCGCCGGGCGCAGCAGCGGCTCGGCCAGGGCGCGCATGTCCGCCGCGGCGCGGCTGCCGGGATGCAGACTGAGAAGCAGCGACTGGCGGCGAATCGCGGCCGGCACCGCCGGGTCGCGCCGGATGACCCCCGCGAGCGGCGGCGCGCTGCCCAGGAACTGCCGGGCCGCCCGGGCCAGCACCGCATAGGTGCGGGCACCGCTGGCCGGACTCGACGCCTGATTGACCACCACCCGGCGGTCGCCGCCCGGACAGTCTGCCCCGTGCAGCTTCACCACCGCATACGCATCGGTGATGCTCGTCGGCTCCTCGGTCGCCAGCACGACCAGCGTGTCGGCGAGGGCCGCGAGCCGGCGCACCGTCCGATCCACGCCGGCGCCGAGATCAAGGATCACGATATCGTAGGCGGCGCGGGCGTCCGCCACCACGGCGCAGAACCCGGCCAGGGCAGCCCCGTCGAGGGTGGCCAGCGCGCCGCTGCCGGAACGGCCGGCCAGGATGTCGAAACCACCCTCCGCGTGGGTCGCGACCGCCCCGGCCAGATCCGCGCGGCCGGCGAGCACGTCGGCGAGGTCGCGCGCCGGCGTCAGCCCGAGCTGGATGTCGACATTGGCCAGCCCGAGATCGGCGTCGAGCAGCAGGATGCGCCGACGCGGGCGCCCCGGCGGCTGCGCGGACGGCGACGCCAGGGGATGCACCAGCGGATGTGCCAGCGTGTGGGCCAGCGTGGCGGCGAACCAGGTCTTGCCGACCCCGCCCTTGCCGGAGGCGATGGCGAGCAGGTGAGAGGCCTTCATGCGGCGCATCCGTTCGGGGCGGGTCCGCGCCGCAGCCGGGCGGCCAGCAGCGCGGGGGTGGCGGGAACCAGGCCATCCGCGGCCCCGGGACCGAGCCCGGCTTCGGCGAGCGGCAGGATGGCGGCGGCGGCCAGCACGGCCCCGAG
>NZ_BANB01000066.1 GCF_000964365.1 Acidisphaera rubrifaciens HS-AP3
GCGGTGGCGCAGAAGGCGGTGGACATCGCGCGCATCCAGATGCAGGCCGGCACCGCCGACGTGACCGCGATGCTGCAGGCACAGGTCACGCTGTATGCCGCCGACGATACGCTGGTGCAGGTGCGCCTTGTGCGCCTGCAATCCCTCCTCAACCTCTACAAGGCGTTGGGCGGCGGCTGGTCGGCGCCCGCCGGGGGGATCGAGGACGCGTTTCCCGGCCTGTCGCCGGGACCGGTGCCCGGCGGCGTGGCGCTGCCGGTGGGCGGCAACCTACGCTGACGGCGGATGGACGGCGGCCCGCAGAAAAGGATCACGGCGCATGGACGTGCTGCCGCGCGCGGATGACGACAGACGGCTCGCCCCGCCGCGACGCGGCGGCTGGCGGCGCGCGGGGATGGCGGTCCTGTGCCTGCTGCTCGCGGCCGGCATCGTCTGGGCGATCGCGTTCTGGCCGCGCCACGACCCGGCCGCCGCGCGCGCCGCCCCGCCCGTCCCGGTGGTCGCGGCGACAAGCAGGCGCGCCGACGTGCCGGTCTGGCTCGACGGGCTGGGCACGGTGCAGGCATCGGCGTCGGTCAGCATCCATGTGATGGCCGACGGCCCGCTGGTGGAGGTGGATTTCCACGAGGGGCAGCACGTGCATCGCGGCGAGCTGCTGGCGCGCATCGACCCGCGCCCGTACCAGGCGGCGCTCGATCAGGCGACGGCCAAGAAGGCGCAGGACGAGGCGACGCTCGCCAATGCGCGGCTCGATCTCGCGCGCTACGAGAAGCTGGCGAAGAATGCCTATACCAGCGCGCAGACCGCCGACACGCAGCGCGCGACGGTGGCGCAGCTGGAGGCGCAGCTGCGCCAGGATCAGGCGCAGGTCGACACCGCGCGCACCAACCTGTCGTACACGACGATCACCGCGCCGATCGACGGGCGCGCGGGGTTCCGCAGCGTCGATGTCGGCAACATCGTCCATCCGACCGACACCACGCCGCTGACGGTGATTTCGCAGATGCGCCCGGTCGACGTGGTGCTGACCTTGCCGCAGCAGGATCTGCCGGCGATCAGCGCGGCGATGGCGGCCGGCGCGCCCGAGGCCGTGGCGATGCGCGACGCGGCGGACGGCGACGCGGCGGACGGCGACGCGACGCCGCTCGATCGCGGCACGCTCGCCGTGCTCGACAACAGCGTCGACAGCGCGACCGGCACGATCCGGCTGAAGGCGACGTTCCCCAACGCGCGCCGCGCGTTGTGGCCGGGCGCCTTCGTCACCGTGCGGGTGCATGTCGCGACCTTGCGGCAGGTGGTCGTGGTGCCGCCCGGTGCGGTGCTGCGCGGGCCGGCGGGCGCGTACGTGTATGTCATCGACGATGCCGGCATCGCGCATCGCCGCGCGGTGACGACGGGGCACGCGGACCTGCATGCGATCGTCATCACCGCCGGCCTGGACGCCGGGCAGCGCATCGCGGTCGAGGGCGCGGCGCGGCTGTCGGACGGGGCGCGCGTTTCGGTCATGCCGGACGCGGCGGGGCCGGACGCGGCGGGGCCGGTCCCGGATGGGGCGCCAAACGGGACGCCGGATCGGACGCCGGATGGGGCGCGCGCGCCCGGATGAACCTGTCCGGGCCGTTCATCGCCCGCCCGATCGCGAGCTGGCTGCTGGCCGTCGCGGTGCTGCTGGCAGGCGTGCTCGGCTATCGCGCGCTGCCGGTCGCCGCCTTGCCGCAGGCGGATTTCGCGACGATCGAGGTGCGCACGCGCCTGCCCGGGGCGGATGCGCGCACGATGGCGCTGCTGGTCACCGCGAGCCTGGAACGCCAGCTCGGGCAGATCCCGGGGCTGGCGCTGATGACCTCGCAGAGCCGCGCGGATTCGAGCGACATCACCTTGCAGTTCGACCTGTCGCGCGACATCGACAGCGCGGCCGAGGACGTGCAGGCGGCGATCAACGCGGCCGGTGCGACCCTGCCGCCGAACCTGCCGTATCCGCCGACGTACAACCTCGTCAATCCGGCGGACGCGCCGGTGCTGACGCTGGTGCTGACGTCGGACGCGGTGCCGGTCGCGCGCATGAGCGACGCGGCGGACACCGTGCTGCAGCCCCGGCTGTCGCAGATCGCGGGCGTGGGGCGCGTGACGGTGGTGAGCGGGCTGCGCCCGGCGGTGCGGGTGCAGGTCGATCCGGCGCGGCTGGCCGCCTATGGGCTGTCGATGGCGGACGTGCGCACGGCAATCGCGAACGCCAACGCCAACGGCGCCAAGGGCGGGTTCGACGGGCCACGGCAGGCGACGGCGGTGGGGGCGAACGATCAGCTCGCCAGCCCCGACGCCTATCGCCGCCTCGTGCTCGCCTGGCATGACGGGGCGGCGGTGCGGCTGGGCGACGTGGGCAGCGTCGCCGCCGGGCTGGAGAATGCCGACAGCGCGAGCTGGTACCTGCATCCCGGTGCACCGCCGCGCCCGGCCGTCGTGCTCGACATCCAGCGCCGGCCCGGCGCCAACATCGTCGCGACCGTCGCGCGCATACGCGCCGCCCTCCCCGACCTGCAACGTGCGATCGGCGGCGACGTGCGCATCACCGCGGTCGCCGACCGCACGGCGACGATCCGCGCGTCGGTGCGCGACGTGCAGCTCACGCTGCTCGCGGCGGGCGGGCTGGTGGTGCTGGTCATCCTCGCTTTCCTGCGCTCGCTGCGGGCGACGCTGATCCCGGCGGTGGCGCTGCCGCTGTCGATGGCCGGCACCTTCGCGGTGATGGCGCTGCTGGGCTATTCGTTCGACAACCTGTCGCTGATGGCGCTGACGGTCGCGACGGGCTTCGTCGTGGACGACGCCATCGTGATGATCGAGAACGTGGCACGGCTGATCGAGGCGGGTGAGACGCCGCTGCGCGCGGCGTGGCTGGGCAGCGCGCAGATCGGCTTCACCATCGTCTCGCTGACGGTGTCGCTGATCGCCGTGTTCATCCCGCTGCTGTTCATGACCGGCATCATCAGCCGGCTGTTCCACGAATTCGCGGTGACGCTGTCGGTCGCCGTGATCGTCTCCGCGCTGGTGTCGCTGACGATCACGCCGATGATGTGCGCGCGGCTGCTGCGTCCCGCACCGGCGGCGGCGCCGGGGCGGCTCGCGCGGTGGTCGGCGTCCGCCTTCGACGCGACGCTTGCCGCCTATGCGCGCAGCCTGCGCTGGTCGCTGCGTCACGGGACGCTGATGCTGATCATGGCGGCGGCGACACTGGCGGGGACGGTCGCGCTGTACGTGGTGGTCCCCAAGGGCTTCCTGCCGCGGCAGGACACGGGGCTGATCCAGATCACGACCGAGGCGGCGCCCGATGCCTCCGCCGCGCGGCTGGCGGCGTTGCAGGCGCGCTATGCCGCGCGGGTCGCGGCCGATCCGGCGGTCGCCGACGTGATCGCGTCGTCGGGCGGCGACGCGACGAGCGCCAATACCGGACAGATGAGCGTCACGCTGCGCCCCGTCGGCGAGCGCGACGCGCTGGGGCGCGTGCTGGCGCGGCTGGCGGCGGACGCGCGCGACATCCCGGGCCTCGGCGTCTATCTGCAGCCGGTGCAGGACATCCAGATCGGCACGCGGCGGGCGCGCACGCAGTATCAGTACACGCTGACCGACACGGACGCGGGCGAGCTGGCGCGCTGGGCGCCGCGTCTGGTGGCGCGGCTGGCGCGGTCGCCGGTGCTGCGCGACGTCGCGAGCGACGCGCAGGACGACGGCTGGCGGGTGGTGGTGCAGGTCGATCGCGACCTCGCCGCGCGCTACGGCGTCACGATGCAGGCGATCGCCGACGCGCTGTACGATGCGTACGGGCAGCGGCAGGTTAGTACGATCTTCGCGCAGGCGAACCAGTACCGCGTGGTGCTGGAGGCGGATCGGGCGTGGCGGAGCGACGCGGGGCGGATCGGCGCGCTGCGTGTCGCCGGGCGCGGCGGCGCGCAGGTGCCGCTGGCCACGATGGCGCGCTTCACCACCGGGGTGGCGCCGCTGGTGATCAGCCATCAGGCGCAGTTTCCGGCGGTGACGATCGGCTTCGACCTGGCACAAGGCGCCTCGCTCGGCGACGCGGTGACGGCGATCGGCGCGGCGCGGGCGGCGATCGGGCTGCCGGCGGCGATCGACGGCGATTTCGCGGGCGACGCGGCGGAGTTCCGCCGCTCGCTCGCCGCCGAGCCGTGGCTGATCCTCGCCGCCGTGGTGGTGATCTACATCGTCCTCGGCGTGCTGTACGAAAGCTGGGTGCATCCAGTGACGATCCTGTCGACGCTGCCCTCGGCGGGGATCGGCGCGCTGCTGGCGCTGCTGGCCTGCGGGCTCGACCTGTCGCTGGTGGCGCTGGTCGGCATCGTGCTGCTGATGGGCATCGTCAAGAAGAACGCGATCATGGTCGTGGATTTCGCGATGCAGGCGCAGCGCGCGGGCATGACGGCGCGGGCGGCGATCGAGGAGGCGGCGCTGCTGCGCTTCCGCCCGATCCTGATGACGACGGCGGCGGCGCTGTTCGGCGCGCTGCCACTGGTGCTCGGCCGTGGCGCGGGGTCGGAGCTGCGCTATCCGCTGGGCGTGACGATCGTGAGCGGCCTGCTGCTGAGTCAGTTGCTGACGCTGTACACGACGCCCGCGATCTACCTCGCCTTCGAGCGGCTGGCGGCGCGGCGCGGCGTGCGGCGCGCGGCCCAGGTAAGCGGGGCGGCGGAATGAACCTGTCGCTGCCGGCGATACGGCGGCCGATCGCGACGTTGCTGCTCGCGCTCGGGCTGCTGCTGTCGGGCGCGGTTGCCTATCGCGCGCTGCCGGTCGCGTCGCTGCCGCAGATCGACATCCCGACCATCGTCGTGCTGGCCGCGCGGCCTGGCGCCGATCCGGAGACGATGGCAAGCTCGATCGCGGCCCCGCTTGAACGCCGGCTCGGCACCATCCCGGGCGTGATCGAGCTGACGTCCACCAGCACCGCCAGCAACACGTCGATCGTGATCGTGTTCACCATCGACCGCGACATCGACGCGGCGGCGCATGACGTGCAGGCGGCGCTGAATGCCGCCGCGACCGACCTGCCGGCGGACATGCCGACGCGGCCGTTCTATCGCAAGATCAACCCGTCGGAGTTTCCGGTCGTCACCTATGCGCTGACGTCGGACACGCTGAGCCTGCCGCAGATCTACGACGCGGCGGACAGCATCCTGGCGCAGCGGCTGGCGCAGGTGCCGGGCGTGTCGCAGGTGCTGATCAGCGGCGCGGCGCCGCCGGCGGTGCGTGTCGCCCTCGATCCCGCGCGCCTGGCCGCGGCCGGCGTCGCGGCTTCGGACGTCCGTAGCGCGATGCAGGACGCGAGCGTGCTGCGCCCCACCGGACACATCAGCGGACGGCTGCATGACGAGGCGATCGTGCTCGACGGGCAGTTGCACGCGGCGCGGGACTGGGCGCCGCTGGTGATCCGCGCGGGGCCCGGCGGCGTGCTGCGGCTGCGCGACGTCGCGGCGGTCACCGACGGCGTCGCCAACGCCCGTCTCGCGGCATGGGAAGGGCGATCGCCCGCGATCCTGGTGAGCATCAGCAAGGACGCGCAGGCGAACGTGCTGGCGACCGCCGACCGGGTGGCGACGATCCTCCCGCAGCTGATGCGCTGGATGCCGCCCGGCATCCGCGTGACCGACGTCGCCGACCGCACGGTGACGGTCCGCGCCAGCATCGCCGACGTGCAGATCACCTTGCTGATCACCGTCGTGCTGGTGCTGCTGGTCGTGTTCGCCTTCATGCGGCGGCTGCTGCCGACGCTCGCCGCCGGGGTCGCGGTGCCGCTGTCGATCGCCGGCACGCTCGGCGTGATGTGGTGGATGGGCTATTCGCTGAACAATTTCTCGCTGATGGCGATCACGCTGTCGGTCGGCTTCGTCGTCGACGACGCGATCGTGATGATCGAGAACATCTACCGCTTCCGCGAGCGCGGCGTGGCGCCCTGGCCGGCGGCCGTGGAGGGCGCGCGGCAGATCGGCTTCACGGTGATTTCCATCAGCCTGTCGCTGATCGCGGTGTTCATCCCGGTCCTGTTCATGGGCGGGGTGATCGGGCGGCTGTTCCGCGAGTTCTCCGTCACGGTCGCGGCGGCGATCGTCGTCTCGGCGGTGGTGTCGCTCACGCTCACGCCGATGATGTGCGCGCGCTTCGACCGCGACCGGCCGCCGCCGCGCGGGCTCGCGGGACGGCTCGACCGCGGCGCGGACGGCGCGTTCCGCGCGCTGCTGCGCGGCTATGCGCGCAGCCTGGATTGGGCGCTGCGCCATCCGGTGTTCATGCTGCTGGTGATGGCGGCGACGGTGGTGCTGACGATCCGGCAATACGGCGCGGTGCCGAAGACGCTGCTGCCGGAGCAGGACACCGGGCTGGTCATGGGCACCACCATCGCCTCGCCCGACACCTCGTTCACGGCGATGGCGGCGAAGCAGCAGCGCGTGACCGACGTCATCCTCGCGGACCCGGCGGTGCAATCGACGGGGTCGGTGGTGGGCGTCACGACGGGATGGGGTGCCGCCAATCGCGGCACGCTGTACGTCACGCTCAAGCCGGTGCCCGACCGCCACGGCGTGACGGCGCAGCAGGTGATCGACCGACTGCGCCCGCGGCTGGCGGCGATCGGCGGGATGCAGACCGTGCTCGCCGCGTCGCAGGAGCTGCGTCCGGGCGGGCGCAGCGGCGCGGGCGAGTATCAGGTGTCGATCGTGGCCCCCGACCTCGCGACGATGCGCCTCTGGACGCTGCGGCTCGCGGACCGGCTGCGCCATGTGGCGGCGGTGGCGGATGTCAGCACCGATCAGGACGAGGCCGGGCCGCAGATGACGGTCGCGATCGACCGCGTGCGCGCCGCCTCCCTCGGCGTGTCCGTCGCCGCGATCGACGAGGCGCTGGCCGACGCCTATGCGCAGCGGCAGGTCGTCACGCGCTACACGGGACGCAACCAGTATCATGTCGTGCTGGAGGCGGCGCCGTCCGTGGTCGCCGATCCGGCGCGGCTCGACCGGCTCTACCTGCCCGGTCGCGACGGGCGGGAGGTACCGCTGTCGGCGGTCGCGTCCTTCGTCCCCGGCACCACGCCGCTGATGGTCACGCACCAGGATCAGATGCCGGCCGGCACGATCAGCTTCAACACCGGGCGCGGCACCTCGCTCGGCGACGCGGAGGCGGCGATCGACCGCACCGCCGACGCGCTGCGCATGCCGCCAGACGTGCATGTCGAATACGCGAGCACGGCGAAGTTCCTGCGGGAGAGCCTGGCGTCGCAGCCGATCCTGATCGGATGTGCGGTGCTGGCGATCTACATCGTGCTCGGCGTGCTGTACGAGAGTCTGATCCATCCGCTGACCATCCTCTCGACCCTGCCCTCGGCCGGCCTCGGCGCGCTGCTGGCGCTGCTGGCGACGGGGCTCGATCTGTCGATCATGGGCATCGTCGGCATCATCCTGCTGCTCGGCATCGTCAAGAAGAACGCGATCATGCTGGTGGATTTCGCGCTGGAAGCCGAGCGCGCGCAGGGGATGACGCCGGCCGCGGCGATCCACGCGGCATGCATCGAGCGGTTCCGCCCGATCCTGATGACGACGCTCGCCGCCATCCTCGGCGCGCTGCCGCTGGCGCTCGCCTTCGGCACCGGGGCGGAGATGCGCCGTCCGCTCGGCGTTTCGATCGTCGGCGGCCTGATCGTCTCGCAACTGCTGACGCTGTACACGACGCCGGTCGTCTATCTCGCGCTGGAGCGGCTGGCGCGCGGAAAGCGGGTGCCGATCGTCGTGCCCGGTGCCGCGGACTAGCGGCGGCGTTCAGTCGCGCAGGCCGAGCGGTCCCTGCTCGGCGAGGTGGAAGGCGGTGTGCAGCAGCGCGAGATGGGAGAATGCCTGCGGGAAGTTGCCGACGAGACGCCGCGCCTTCGGATCGTATTCCTCGGACAGCAGGCCGACATCGTTGCGCAGCGACAGCAACCGCTCGAACAGGGCGCGCGCCTCGTCGATGCGGCCCTGCAGCACCATGTTGTCGGCGAGCCAGAAGCTGCACGCGAGAAACACGCCCTCGCCCGGCGGCAAGCCGTCCTTGCCCTCCTCCGTCCGGTAGCGCAGCACGAAGCCGTCCTCCACCAGTTCGCGTTCGATCGCGGCGACGGTGCCGCGCACGCGCGGGTCGTCATGCGGCAGGAAGCCCACGATGGGCAGCAGCAGCAGGCTCGCGTCCAGGCCCGGCTCGCCATAGCTTTGCGTGAAGGCGCCGCGCGCGGGGCTGTAGCCGTGCGCGCAGACATCGGCATGCACGCGGTCGCGCAGCGCGCGCATGCGGTCGAGCGGCAGATCGAGGCCCATTTCCTCGGCCGAGCGCACGGCGCGGTCGAAGGCGACCCAGGCCATCACCTTGGAGAAGGTGAAGTGCCGCCGCCCGCCGCGCACCTCCCAGATGCCCTCGTCCGGCTGGTCCCAGATCTCGGCGAGATGGTCGAGCAACGCCGCCTGCAGCGCCACGTCCTCGCCGTTGACGGGCAGTCCGGCGCTGCGTGCCTGGTACAGCGCGTCCATCACCTCGCCGTACACGTCGAGCTGAAGCTGGCCGTGCGCGGCGTTGCCGATGCGCACCGGCCGCGCGCCCTGATAGCCGGGCAGCCAGCTCGCTTCCCACTCCGTCAGCCGGCGTTCGCCGCCGATGCCGTACATGATCTGCACCTGCGCCGGGCTGCCGGCGACGCTGCGTTGCAGCCAGGCGCGCCAGGCCGCCGCCTCCTCGGTGTAGCCGGCATGCAGCAGGGCCACGAGCGTGAGCGTCGCGTCGCGCAGCCAGCAGAACCGGTAATCCCAGTTGCGCGGGCCGCCGAGCTGTTCGGGCAGCGACGAGGTGGGGGCGGCGACGATGCCGCCGGTCGGCGCGTAGGTGAGCGCCTTGAGCGTCAGCAGCGAGCGGCTCACCGCATCCTGATACCGGTGCTCGTAGCGCATCCGCCCGCTCCATTCCGTCCAGTACGCGTCGGTCGCGGACAGCGCCGCCGCGGCGTCGAGCGGCTCGGGCATCGGGCGGTGCGACGGGCCGTGGGTGAGCACGAAGGCAAGCCGCTCGCCGGCCGCGACGGTGAAGTGCGCGACGCTCGACATCGCCTCGCCCTCCAGCGGCACCGGGCCGCGCAGCACGACCATGTCGGGCCCGACGACGGCGCGCAGCCCGTGCTCCTCGTGCAGGCGCGTCACCCAGGGCACGGCATCGCCGTAGCCGAAGCGGACGGTGACGTGCAGCGCCATCTCCACGCTTCCGTCCACGCCGTCGATGATGCGCACGACCGACGGGCGCACGCTGCCGGGCGGCATGAAGTCGGTCAGCCGCACGGTGCCGCCCGGCGTGGTGAACGTCGTCTCCAGGATCATCGTGCCGGGGCGATAGCGGCGCGTGATCCGCGCGCCGGTGTCCCGCGGGCCGATGCGCCAGGTGCCGTTGTCGCGCGTGCCGAGCAGGCGGGCGAACAGCGCGTCGCTGTCGAAACGCGGCCAGCACAGCCAGTCGATCGCGCCGTCGCGGCTGACCAGCGCCGCGCTGCGGCAGTCGCCGATCATCGCATAGTCCTCGATCGGCGGCGGCACGTCGTCGTGATCGGTCATGGGTTGGTTCGCCAGATGGAGGAAGGGAACGGACGGCGGCGGGGCCGGCGCAGAATGACGCCGATGCCCATAGATGCAACCGCCGCGGCGTTCAAACCACCATGATGGCGTGAATGTCACCTCGCCGCCCGGTCACGCGCATCGCCACGTCGTCGCGCGCGCCGCGCAGCACGACATCGAGCCGCGCGTCGCCGATGGCGAGTCCGGTCAGCCGCACCTCCGACAGGCAGCGCGGCAGCACCGGATGGTTGAAGATCACGGTGCGCCGTGCCGGATCGAAGGTAATGCCGAGGCACGCCGCCAGCAGGGCCGGCAGCGCCATCGCCGACCAGGCCTGCGGCGCGCAGGCGACCGGGTAGTAGGTCGGCCCCTGCGTATGGCGACGACGGAAGCCGCAGAACAGCTCCGGCACGCGGCGCAACTCGATATAGGTCGAGGCGTCGAACAGCCCGTCGAGGATGCGCGCCGCCTCCAGCCGCATCCCGTAGCGGGCGAGGCCGATGCCGATGAGCGCGTTGTCATGCGGCCAGACCGACCCGTTGTGGTACGACATCGGGTTGTAGCGCGCGGCGCCGGCCGCGACGGTGCGGATGCCCCAGCCGGAGAAGAAACCGCCGTCGAGCAGATGCCCCGCGACGCGCGTCGCGTGATCGTGACGCGCGGTGCCGGTCAGCAGCAGATGCCCGGCATTGGACGCACGCACGAGGCAGGGCCGCTTCTTACCGTCGAGCGCGAGGGCATAGAAATCGAGCGCGGGCGACCAGAACGCGGCGTCGATCTTCTGGCGCAGCGTGTGCGCCTGCTGCGTCAGCGTCTCGGCCCGCGCGACGTCGCCGAGGCGGCGGGCGATGCGCGCGGCGGCGAGACGGGCGGCGTGCGCGTAGCCCTGCACCTCCACCAGCGCGATCGGCCCCTCCGCCAGCGTGCCGTCGGCGTGGAAGATGCTGTCGTAACTGTCCTTCCACCCCTGGTTGGCAAGGCCCGCATCCGTCGCGCGGGCGTATTCGATGAAGCCGTCGCCGTCGGGATCGCCGGGGCCGTCCATCCAGCCGAGCGCGGCGTCGATGTTGGGCCACAGGCGGCGCAGCGTCTCGGTATCGTTGGTGCGGTCGAGATAGGCGCCGGCGAGCATGATGAAGAGCGGCGTCGAATCGACGCTGCCGTAATAGCGGCGGAACGGCACCTCGCCGAGATCGGCCATCTCGCCCGCGCGCGTCTCGTGCAGGATCTTGCCCGGCTCGGCGTCGGAGGCGGCGTCGTAGCCGGTCGCCTGGTTGGCGGCGAGGAAGCCGAGGACGCCGCGCGCGATCTCCGGATCGAGCCACAGCGTCTCCAGCGCGGTGATCAGCGCGTCGCGGCCGAAGGCGGTGCTGTACCACGGGATGCCGGCATAGGGATAAGGTCCCTGCGGCGTGTCGGTGATCAGCATCGTGATGTCGGAGATGGCGCGGCGCATCCCCTCGTTGAAGATCTCGTTCGACGTCACGATCGCCGTCGCGCGCCCCGACGACTGACGCAGCCGCCGGCGCGCGAGGCGCAGGGCACGGCCGAAGCCCACCCGCACCGGCACCGCGTCATCCGCCGCATCGGCAAGGTCGAAGCGCAGGAACAGCGCGAGCGAGCCGCCCGGCGGCAGATCGACATGCCAGACGGCGCGCCCCGCCTCCAGCACGTCCGGCGGCGGATCGAAGGCGACGCGCGTCTCGCGCAGCACGTCGTCGAGCCCGGTATACGCCGCGATCAGCGACGCGCCGTCGACGCGCGGCGGATGCAGCCGGCCGCGCCGCGCACGGCGGCTGCCGCGCACCTCGAACAGATCGGCGAAATCGGCGCCGAGACGCAGCTCGATGTCGAAGCGCTGGCCGGTCACGGCGTAGTTGCGCACGCCGATGCGCTCGTGACAGGTGGATTCGAACAGGAACTTCGACCGCCGCACGTGAATAAGGTCGTGTTCCAGCACCCGCCCGTCGGCGTCGGTGAAGTCCGGGTTGGTCAGGTCGCAGGTGAGCATCGCGTTGTCGTCGCGCAGCGTCGAGCTGAGCACGATCGGCGTCACGCCCGCGACCAGCAGTTCGAGGCGCGAGAGATAGCGCGTGTCGCGGTGGTACAGCCCCTCCGGCCCGCCGGGCAGGCCGCGCATGTCGCCGTTGCGGTCGAACACGGCGAAGGTGTCGCCGTATTTGAGCACGCGCGGCCGCAGCTCCTGCAGGCTCGCCGTGGTGGCGATGGCGAAGGATTCGGGGTGGTCGGCGCCCGCCGTCCGGTCGTCCATCAGATGCGGCCGGTCCGGTCGAGGATGCGCCGCGCCTCGGCCGGGTCGGCGACGCTGCCCCCGGCCGCCGCGATCGCCTCGG
>NZ_BANB01000065.1 GCF_000964365.1 Acidisphaera rubrifaciens HS-AP3
GGGCGCGCCGAGGGCGTGCAGCACCAGCGTGGTGGCCAGCGCCGCGGGCAGGCTGCCGGCGGTCAGCAGGGCCACGATGCGCCACTCCACGCTGCGTCCGGTGCCGTGCGCGAGCGTCCCCGCCAGCTTCGTCCCGGCCGCGAACAGCAAATCGGTGCCCACCGCGACGGCCGGGGTGATCCCGAAGCCGAGCATCAGCAGCGGCGTCATCAGCGACCCGCCGCCCACGCCCGTCAGCCCGACGAGCAGGCCGACCAGCGCGCCGGCGGCCGCATAGGCCGGATCGATCACGGCCGGGCCACCCGCGCGGCGCGGTTCAACGAGGGCGTTCGGTGTTTTCGCCGTAAATGGCGTTTCATCATGGTGATTAGAGAGTGTCCCCCGAGGCGGCGCGACCGTAATACCGATTTATCGTGGTAGCTCTGTCTGAACCACTCTTGCAAAGCGGGTAATGCCATGGCCATTGTCCCCACCATGACACAGCCGCTGCGCCGCCCTGAAGCCGAAGCGTCCGACCCGTCCCAGCGCGATCCGTCCCCGTCCGATCAGGGCGCCGCGGCGCGCCCCGGCATTCGCGCCCTGCGCCGGGTGCTGACGGGCAAGCTGCGCGGGCGGATCGCGGTCGTCGCGTCCTTCGGCACGGAATCGGCGGTGCTGCTGGCGCTGGTCGCGGAGATCGATCCCGCGACGCCGGTGCTGTTCCTCGACACCGGACGGCATTTCGCGGAGACGCTCGCCTATCGCCGCACGCTCGCGGCACGGCTGGGCCTGCGCGACGTGCGTGACGTGGCGCCCGCGCCGGCGCGCATCGCGCGGCTCGATCCCGAGGGGCTGCTCGCCGGCATCGATCCGGACCGCTGCTGCGACATACGCAAGGTCGAGCCGCTGGCCGACGCGCTGGCGCCCTTCGCGGGGTGGATCACCGGCCGCAAGCGCTATCAGGCGGCGACGCGCGCGGACCTGCCGTTCGAGGAGACGGACGAGGACGGGCGGCTCAAGCTCAACCCGCTCGCCGACTGGACGGCGGCGGAGATCGCGGCCGAACATCGACGCCGCGGCCTGCCGGCGCATCCGCTGGCGGCGCGCGGCTATGCGTCCGTCGGCTGCGCGCCCTGCACGCGCCCGATCGGCGCCGACGAGGATGCGCGCGCCGGGCGTTGGGCCGGTCGCGCCAAGACGGAATGCGGCATACATCTGCCTCGCCCGCCCGCGACCGCGGCGGCGACCACACACGTACCAGCAAGGGCCGACACGGCGATGACCGACCTTGATCAGCTAGAGAGCCAGAGCGTTTTCATCCTGCGCGAGGCGTATCGGCGGCTGCGCCCGATGGCGCTGCTGTGGTCGCTCGGCAAGGACAGCAACGTGATGGTCTGGCTGGCGCGCAAGGCCTTTCTCGGGCGCGTGCCGTTCCCGGCAGTGCATGTCGATACCGGCAAGAAGTTTCCCGAGATGTATGCGTTCCGCGAGCAGTATGCCCGCGAATGGGGGCTCGATCTCGTCGTTGGCGACTGCCCGCCGGTGGAGAGCATCGACCCGACCCTGCCGCCGGCCGCGCGGTCGGCCGCGCGCAAGACGGCGGGGCTCGCGTCGCTGATCGAGGCGAATGGCTGGCGCGGCGTCGTCGCCGGCATCCGCCGCGACGAACAGGCGACGCGGGCGAAGGAGCGCGTGTTCAGCCCGCGCGGCGCGGGCCATCGCTGGGACATACGCAACCAGCCGCCGGAGTTCTGGGACCAGTTCGCGACGCCGGTCGAGGAGGGCGCGCATGTGCGCATCCATCCGCTGCTGGCGTGGCGCGAGATCGACATCTGGCGCTACATCGAGCGCGAGAACATCCCGGTCGTCGATCTGTATTTCGCGAAGGGCGGCAAGCGGTACCGCTCGCTCGGCGACCAGGACATCACCTTCCCGATCGAGAGCGAGGCGAGCAACGTCGCCGAGATCATCGCCGAGCTGCGCGCGACCCGCGCGCCGGAGCGCGCCGGGCGGGCGATGGATCATGAATCCGAGGATGCGTTCGAGCGGCTGCGCGTCGCCGGCTATCTGTGAGGGACGCCACGATGAGCATCATTCCCCCCGATCCGCGCGCGCAGGTGCCGACACCGATCGTCATCGTGGGCCATGTCGATCATGGCAAGTCCACGCTGATCGGCCGGCTGCTGCATGACACCGGCAACCTGCCGGACGGCCACGCGGCGGCGGCGGCGGCATCGAGCGCCCGGCGCGGCCTCAAGATCGAGTGGGCGTTCCTGCTCGACAGTCTCCAGGCGGAGCGCGATCAGGGCGTGACGATCGATTCGACGCGCCTGCCCTTCGTGCTGGACGGGCAGCCCTTCGTCATCGTCGATGCGCCGGGCCACCGACAGTTCCTGCGCAACATGGTCACGGGCGCCGCCGACGCGGCGGCCGCGGTGCTGGTGGTCGACATCGCCGAGGGCGCGCAGGAGCAGACGCGGCGGCACGCCCTGCTGCTGCGGCTGATCGGCGTGCGGCACGTGATCGTGCTGCTGAACAAGGCGGACAGGCTCGATTACGACCAGGCGCGGATCGCGGCGGCGACGCAGACGCTGACGGCGCTGCTCGCGCGCATGGAAATCACGCCCGCAGCCCTGATCCCCGCGAGCGCGCGGCACGGCGACAACATCGCCGCGCGGTCGGCGGAGATGCCGTGGTACGACGGGCCGATCCTGACGGAGGCGCTGAAGGCGGTGCCGCCGCTCGCGCCGCTGCATGATCTGCCGCTGCGTCTGCCGGTGCAGGACGTCTATCGCGACGGCGACACGCGCTATGTCGTGGGCCGCATCGAAAGCGGGCGAGTGCGCGTGGGCGACCGCATCGCGGTGGGCAGCCACGGAACGACGGCGGAGGTCGCCGCCATCGCGGCTTGGCACGCGGCGCCGCAGATCGCGGCCAGCGCCGGGCAGTCGGTGGCACTGGTGCTGGCGCCGGATGTCGTGGTCGAGCGCGGCGACCTGCTGCATGCGCCGGACGCGCCGCCGCAGCGGGCGGCGCGGCTGCGCGCGCGGCTGTTCTGGCTGCGCCAGGAGCCGCTGCGCGTGGGCGAGAGCTTCACCCTGCGCATCGCGACGGCCGAGCACGCGGTGACGGTCGCGCGCATCGACAGGGTGGTGCAGATCGACGACCTGACGGAGGCGCCGGCCGACACGGTGCCGCCGGAGGGGTTCGCGGAGATCACGCTGCATGCACCCGGCGGCGTGCCGTTCGACGCGTTCACGCCGGGACGCCTGGGCGGGCGCGGCGTGCTGGTGGATGCCTGGCAGCAGATCGTGGGCGGCGCGCCGCTGCTCGGCCCCGCGACGGCGCCGGTGCAGGACGCGGTGTTCCCGGTCGACAGCGCCGTCTCCGCCTGGGACCGCGCACAGGCGCAGGGCCATCGCAGCGGCGTGTTCTGGCTGACCGGCCTGCCGGGTGCCGGCAAGAGCACGATCGCCCGCGCGGCCGAGGCGCTGCTGTTCCGTCGCGGCATCCACGCGACGGTGCTGGACGGCGACACGCTGCGGGCGCGGCTGAATGCCGATCTCGGATTCAGTGAGGCCGACCGGGCGGAGAACATCCGCCGCGCCGCGGCCGTCGCGCGCATCCAGGCCGAGGCGGGGCTGGTGGTGATCGCGGCGCTGATCTCGCCGCAGGCGGCGCAGCGCGACGCCGCGCGGGCGATCGTGGGCGAGGGGTTCCACGAGGTGCATGTCCACGCCGATCCCGCGACCTGCGAGCGGCGCGATCCGAAGGGGCTGTACGCGGCGGCGCGGGCCGGCAGGCTTGCCGGCTTCACCGGCGTCGATGCGCCGTACGAGGTGCCGGCGACGCCCGATCTGCGCATCGACACCGACGCCGCGACGCCGGCCGAGAGTGCCGCGCGGCTGGCCGACCACATCGAGGGCATCGTGCGTCTGGCGGCGCGTCCGGCGGCCGCGCGCGGCT
>NZ_BANB01000064.1 GCF_000964365.1 Acidisphaera rubrifaciens HS-AP3
GGCCGGCGGCGCTGACGCCGCCGGCCGCGCCCGCTACGCGCCGGGCGTGCCTCCCAGCAGGGTCAGGGCGAACAGGCCGTCGTCGTCGGTCCAGCGTTCGATCGTGCGCCAGCCGGCGGCCGCGGCGATGCGGTCGAAGGCCTCGGGCGCGTGCTTGTAGCTGTTTTCGGTGTGAATGGTCTCGCCGCGGCGGAAGGTGATGTGCTGCCGCCCGAGACGCACCGACTGGTCCGCCAGGCTGACGAGGTGCATCTCCACGCGGCTTTCCGCATCGTTCCACAAAGCCCGGTGCGCGAAGCGGTCGAGGTCGAAATTGGCGCCGGCTTCACGGTTCAGCCGTGTCAGCAGGTTGAGATTGAACGCGGCCGTCACCCCCTGTGCGTCGTCGTAGGCGGGCAGCAGGCGGTCGGCGGGTTTGCGCAGATCGGCGCCCACCAGAAACAGCGCGCCGGGACCGAGCGTCGCGCGGGCGAGGCGCAGGAACGCCGTCGCCGCGGTGGGTTCGAGATTGCCGATCGTCGAGCCGGGAAAGAAGCCAAAGATCCGCGCGTCGCGCGCAGGCGCGGGCAATTCCACGGGACGGAGGAAGTCGGCGCAGATCGGCAGAATCTCGAGGCTGGGGAAGTCCGGGTGCAGGTCAGACTGTACTGAGGCCAGCGCGTCTGGTGCGATGTCGATCGGGATATAGCCGGCCGGGCGATCAAGCTGACGCAGAACGATCGCGGCCTTCAGGCTGCTGCTGGCCCCGTATTCGACCATCCATCCGTGGGCCGGCACATGGGCGCGCAGCGACGGGCCGAGGCGGCGCAGGATCGAAAGCTCGGTCCGCGTGAGATAGTATTCGGGCAGCGCCGTAATGTCGCCGAACAAACGGCAGCCCGTCTCGTCGTACAGGAGCTTGGGCGGCAGCGTCTTGCGCGGCTGCAGCAGGCCCATGAGCGCGTCGCCGATC
This sequence comes from Acidisphaera rubrifaciens HS-AP3, assembly GCF_000964365.1. Classification (GTDB taxonomy): domain Bacteria; phylum Pseudomonadota; class Alphaproteobacteria; order Acetobacterales; family Acetobacteraceae; genus Acidisphaera; species Acidisphaera rubrifaciens. The sequence goes on from NZ_BANB01000064.1 coordinate 953, forward strand.
ACGTCGACATCGAGTTGGAGGATTGGTTGGTGTCGTGCCATGTCGGTCCCTCAGCCGTCGGCGGCGAGGCGCAGACCGGTGAATTGCCAGCGCGCGTCCGGCGGGAAGAAGTTGCGATAGGTCGGGCGGGCATGGCCGGGCGGCGTCGCGAGCGATCCGCCGCGCAGGACCATCTGGTTGATCATGAACTTGCCGTTGTATTCGCCGATTGCGCCCGGCTGGGGACGGAATCCGGGGTAAGCGAGGTAGGCGCTGTTGGTCCACTGCCAAACGCGGCCGGTGAGATCGTGCAGGCGGGTGTCGCCGGCGGCGGCTTCCCATTCCTGTTCGGTGGGCAGCCGCGCGCCGCACCAGCGTGCATAGGCATCGGCCTCGTACCAGCTGATGTGGCGGACGGGGGCGTGCCAGGCGATCGGTTGCAGCCCAGCCGGTCCCATCTGCAGCCACGCGCCGTCGTCCTCACGCCAGTAGAACGGAGCGTCCCAGCCCTGAGCGACGACGGTGGCCCATCCGTCCGACATCCACAGCGTCGGCGTACGGTATCCGCCGTCCTGGATGAAGGCGAGGAAGTCGATGTTGCGCACGAGGCGGTCGGCCAGACGGTAGGGGGCGAGAAGGGCTTCGTGCCACGGCGTCTCATTGTCGAAGGCAAACCCGCCGGCGGCGCCGATTGGCACGATGCCACCCTCGTAGGCGATGAAGGAGGGCTCGGCCATATCCTCCGCGTCGCGCCATTCAGGCAGGACGGCGGGGGCAAGGGGGCTTTGCGCAAAGGCGTGGGTGATGTCGGTGAGCAGGAGTTCCTGGTGTTGCTGCTCGTGCTGCAGGCCGAGTTCGATCGTCGTCTCGATGTCGTCGGAGACCATGTCGAGCACATGCTCGACATGCCGGTCGACGTATTCGCGATAGGCGCTGATCTCGGCCACTCCCGGCCGCGTAATCAGTCCGCGCTTGGGGCGCGGATGGCGGGCGCCGACCTGCTCGTAGTACGAGTTGAACAGGAACCGATATGCGGGATCGAGCGGCCGGTACGCCGGCAGATGCGGCCGCAGCAGGAATTCCTCGAAAAACCACGTGGTATGCGCGCGGTGCCATTTTGCGGGACTGGCATCGGGCATAGATTGGACGCACTGATCCTCGGCCGTGAGGTTGCGGCTGAGAGCCTCGGTGTGTTGGCGAACGGCGCGAAAACGTAGCCTGAGCGCGTCGCGGTCATCCTGCCGGCGCGTGAGAGCCTGCGCGGTCACTGCGTCCTCCGTTCCCCGCACGGTCGAAAGGGGTCGGTCCGACCGTCAGGGTCAAACTGCCGGCGCGCGAGAGAGTTGCGGCGCAAGCCATTGGTTGGCCCAAGTCTGACGGCAAGTGGGCGTTTGGCAAGTCCGGGCCAACCCGGGGATTTGTGCAGGAGGGGTATGATGGCACGGGATCCTAAGGGAACGGCCCGGAACGATCCGGCGGCGGGGGGCGGTGCCCCCGATCGCCTGCCGCGGCGGCTCGCGCTCGCGGGCGGGATCGCGGCGGCCCTGCTGGCCGGGCTGGGCGTCGTGCTGTCGCGGCGCGAGGAGGCCGGGGAAGCCGGCAACCAGGGGTTCGGCGGCCCCTTCACGCTGACCGCCCCGGACGGTCGGACGGTGACGGACGCGACGTTTCACGGCAAATATCTGCTGGTCTATTTCGGCTACACGTACTGTCCCGACGTGTGCCCGACGACGCTGGCCAACATGGCGAAGGCGCTCGATCGGCTGGGCAAGCGGGCGGACGCGCTGCAGGCGATTTTCATCACCGTCGATCCGGCGCGCGATACGCCGGCGGTGATGGGCCAGTACACCTCCGCGATCTCACCGCGCATCCTCGGTTTGTCCGGCAGTCCCGCGCAGATCGCCGCGGCCGCGGGCGCCTATCACGTCTATTATGCGGTGCATCGGAGCGGGCCGGACGATCGGAGCTATGCGGTGGATCACAGCTCCGTTCTCTATCTGATGTCGCCCCAGGGCGCGCCGCTGGCGCTGATCCCGGCCGACGAGGATTCGGACCGCATGGCGGCGTCGATCGGCAAGTATCTGCCGGCGGCGTGAACGGGCCGGCGCCTCGCGGGGCCGGCCCGCCGGTAGTCTGTTCGCGGTACCGTCAGACCGAGAACATGCTGCTGCTGACGTGCTGCATGCCGTGGAAGTCGATCTGTGTCCCGTCCGAGAGGCGGATGATCGTCATCCCGCCCCCGGTCGTCTGTGTCGCGAGCGCATTCGAGAGGTCGGCCGCGCCGTAGTTCCACAGCTCCACGTGGTCGCGCGCGGGATTGAAATTGTAGAAATCGGTGATGCCGCCGGCCTGACCGCGCGCGAAGCCATACGATTCCGATGGGCCGCCGCAGACGATGAGCTGATTGCCAGAGCCGGCGACGACGATGCCGGGGGCGTAGGCGAAGGTGGTGGTGTCGCCATTGCCCGAGAAGACGGTCGTCCTACCCGCGTTCATCACCGCCGTGTCGTGGCCGGCGCCGGCGACGATTTCGGTGTCGCCGCTGCCGCCGAGGTAGATGTTGTTGCCGCTCGACTGTCCGCCAAAGAGGGTTTCGGACCCCTGGGAGGCGACGAGCAGGTTGTTCTGGTTGTTTTTGGTCACGAGGAGGTCGTTGCCGCCGGCGCCGCCCGTTAGGGTCGATGCGCCGGAGCCGCTGAAGATCACGTTGTTGCCGCCGCGTCCGCCATAATAGACGCCGCCGCCCGAGCCGCCATAGACCGTCAGCTTGCCGCTGCCGCCGTAGACGGTCTCGTTGCCGCCGCCGGCGAGCGTGGCGTTGCCGGCGCCGTTGATGAACTGCAGCGTGCTCTGGCCGCCGAACACCAGCACGCCCTGCCCGGCGGCGTTGATGGTGTCGTTGATGGCATCGACCGTCGTCATGCCGCTGCTGGCATCGACGGTGTCGTTGCCCTGGTTCATGACGAGATTGTTGCCGCTGCCGAGGGCAATCCAGTTGTTGCCGGTGCCGGCAGAGATGGAGTTGTTGCCGCTGTTGGCCAGCACCGTGTCGTTACCCGATCCGGTATCGACGACGTAATTGCCGCCACCCTGATCCGGCATGATCACGAGGTTGTTGCCGCGCGGCGCCGTGGGACCGCCGGCCGCCTCGTTGCCGAGGTACACGCCGGAACCGCCGCCGGTGAAATACGTGGTCTGCGGCGCGGTGGACATCACGAGCTGGCTGTCGCCGCCGGCGCCGAGCAGGGTGGTGGCGCCGTGCGCGGTGTCGGAGACGAGCTGGGTGCCGGGCGTGATGCCCAGGGTGGCGTTGTTGCTCTCGTCGCCGACGAGAAGGCCGAGCGTGGTGCCGGCGGCCGGCGGTGGCGGCGGCTGTCCGGGCGCATAGTAGGTGATCGCCGCGGGGCCGCCGAGCCACCAGGACGGGCCGAGCGTCTGCTGGATCGACTGCGTGGCGGCGTTGATGAAGGGAATGCTCTGGTTGACCTGAAGCGCCTCTTGCGGCGTGACCGTGACGTCGAGCGGCGTTGCGTCCGTGCTCGTGTTGCCGGCGGCATCCGTCGCCGTCGCGGTGAGCGCGTGGGTTCCAGCCGCGAGGGTGGTGCCCGGCAGCAGCGACCAGTTGCCAGCCGCATCCGCCGTCCCGGTCGCGAGCACGGTCGTGCCATCGAGCAGCGTGATCTGATCGCCCGGCGCGGCGGTGCCGGTGATGTCGGGCTGGACGCTACCGGTGATGATACCCTGCGCGGTCTGCGTGCCGCCGAGGACGGATTGCAGGATCGGCGCGGCGGGCGCCACGGTGTCGATCCGCAGGGTGTAGGTGCCTGAGGTGCGGCTCGTGCCGCTGACCGGATCGGTCGCGGTGGCGAGCAACGCGTAGGTTCCGTCGGCGAGCGGGGTCGACGGCGTGTAGGACCAGCGCCCGCTGACATCCGCGGTGGCCGTGGCGAAGATCGTCCCGTTGGCGGTGATGCCCACCACGTCCCCCGCCGGGGCCGTTCCGAGCAGCGAGGGCGTGGTGACGTTCGTCAGGCGGTCGCCCGCAACGCCGCTGTCGCTGGCCGGCGCGAGGGTGATGGTCGGGATGGCGGTCGGGACCGGATCGACGGTCATCGCGAGGCTGGCAACCGCGCTCTGGTTGCCGGCCACGTCGGTGGCCGTGGCCGTGAGCGTGTGGGCACCGAGGCCGAGCGGCGCGACGACCGCGAACGACCACGTCCCGTCCGCCTGGACGGCGGCTTGCCCGAGGGTGGTGGTCCTGTCCGTCACGGTGACGGTGGTGCCCGGGAGTGCCGTGCCACGCAGCGTGGGCGTCTGGTTGTCGGTCGTGGTGTCGCCGAGCACCGGGTTGATACTGGCGGCGTCGAGGGCGAGCGTCGGGGCCGGTGGCACCGCCGTGTCGATCTGGAGCGTGTAGGGGGAGGAGGTCGGGCTCACGTTGCCGGCAGCATCCGTCGCGGTCGCCGTGAGGCTGTAGGTCCCAGCGGCGAGCGGCGCGGCGAGCGCGATGGTCCAGGTGCCGCCGGCATCGGCCGTCGTCGTGCCGAGCACGGTCGTGCCGTCGAACAGTGTCACGTCCATGCCGGCCGGCGCGGTGCCGGTCACCGCCGGCGTGACGTCATTGGTGATGCCGTCGCCCGCAGTTCCGCTGTCGGTGGCGGGGGTCAGGCCGGTAATGGCCGGGGCGGTGGGCGTGCCGATGATCTGCGTCACGACGAAGGGGGCGGACGCGGGGCCGGCGTTACCCGCCGGGTCCGCCGCGACATTCGCCAGGAACGTATTGGTACCGGATTGCAGCCCGATGACGGCCGACCAGGTGCCCGCGGCGTTGCTGATCGTGGTGCCGACCGGGCTGCCGTTGTCGGTGATGTCGACCGTGCTCGACGGCGTCGCGGTGCCGGACAGGGTGATGATGGGCGCGTTCGTGTCCTGCGTGGCCGGATCGGGGCCGGTGTTGGGTGAGAAGGCGAGGATCGACGGCGCCGCGGCCTGGCGTTCAATGGTGATGTCGAGGGTGCCGGGCGCGCTGACATTGCCGGCCGGGTCGGTGACCACGGCCGTGATGGCGTTGAGCCCGTCCCGAAGCGGCGTCGGGGCGGTGTAGGACCAGGCGCCGGTCGCGTCGGCGGTCGCGGTGCCAAGGAGCGTGCCGCCGTCCGATACCGCGATCGTCGCGCCGGCGGTGGTGGTGCCGGTGACGGTCGGCTGCACCACGTTGGTGAGATCGTCGCCCTGCACGCCGCTGTCGCTGGACGGGGCGAGCGTCAGCGTCGGCGTCGCTACCGCCGTCTCGATGGTCAGCGCGAGCGACGCGGGCGCCGAGACGGCACCGCCGGCGTTGATGTCGGTGACGAGGAGCAGATGGTTCCCGGCGGCGAGGGGCGTGCCGAGCGTGGCGCGCCATGTGCCGTCGGCGGCGACGGTCGCCTGCGCGAGCTGCGCGGTGCCTTCATCGATCGTGATGATGTCGCCGGCGACGGCGGTGCCGGTGAGGGTCGGCGTGGTGACGTTGGTGATGTCGCTGCCCGGCACGCCGCTTTCGCTTGCCGGCGACAGGGCGGCCGAAGGGGTCGGGACGGACGCGGGCAGGATCGTGAGGCCGAAGCCGTTGGGGTTGCTGACATTGCCCACATTGTCGGTCGCGGTCGCCGTGATGACATGCGTGCCGAGGGCGAGTGTCCCCGACGGGGTGAATGTCCAGATCCCGGCCGCCGAGGCGGTCGCGGTTCCGAGCACCGTGCCGTCGGCGGCGATGCTGACGAGATCGTTCGCGCCGACGGTGCCGGTAAAGGTCGGGTCCGCCACGGTCGTGACGCCGTCGCCCGGCACCCCGGTGTCGCTGGCGGCCGTCAGGCCGATGGTAGGCGGCGCGGGTGGCGTGGTGTCGATCGTGACGACGAGCGGCGTGGAGGCGGCGGTGATACCTGCGCCAAGCGATGCCACGGCCTCGAACGTGTTGGCTCCGGCGAGGAGTGGCGCGGGAGCGGTGAAGGACCAGTTGCCGGTCCCGTCCGCGATCGTCGTGCCGAGCGTGCCGCCATTGTCGAGAACGGTGATCGTGGCACCCGCGGCGGCCGCGCCGTCGAGCGTCGGCGTGGTGACGTTCGTCAGGTTGTCGCCGACGGTGCCGCTGTCGGACCCCGGCGCGAGAAGGAGGCTCGGGGATGTCAAAAGGACGCTGATGTCGAGCGTGGAGGCGCTGCTGACGTTCCCGTAGACGTCGGTCGCGGTGGCGGTGATGACGTTGTTGCCGTAGGGCAGAGGGACGCTGGGGATGAACTCCGGGATGAACGGGGGTGCGATCCCGATCGGGGTGCCGTTGTCGTAGAAGTTGTATTGCGCGATCGATGGCTCGAAGAACGGCTGAAGCAGGATGTCGGGCGTGGTGGTCGTGGTGGTGGTGCCGCCACTGAGCAGTGCGATCGGTGGCGCGGTCGGCACCGGCACGATTTGCGTCATGAGCGAGGACGAGGCGGCGCTGGTGGTGCCGAACGGGTCCGTATCGGTCGCGGTGATCGTGTCGCCGCCGAACGGCAGATCGATCGTCGAGGCGACCGTCCAGGTGCCTGCCGCGTCGACCGTGCCGGTGCCGACGAGCGTGCCGTTGGATTTGAGAGAGACGAGCAGTCCCGGCGTGCCGGTGCCGGTGAAAGACGGCATGGGAATGTCAGTGACGCCGTCGCCCAGGTTGCCGCTGTCGCTGCCGGGTGCGAGGCCGGCGACGGTCGGGGCGGCCGGCGTCGCGGGATAGCCGGTGAGCGTCGTCGTGGTGTTCGCTCCCGTCGTCGTCCCGGCCGGATCGAGGGTGACGGTGACGGCGAAGGTGTTGGCGCCCGTCAGAACCGGCGCGGTGACGCTCCAGGCGCCCGTGGCGTCGGCGGTTGCCGTCAGCGCCGTGCCCCCGTTGTCGGTGATCGCAAGGGATGCTCCCGCCGCCGCGGTGCCGGCGAGCGTGATGTTCGGCGCATTGGTGTCGCTGCCGATCAGCGTGCCGCCGACCGGGGTGACGGCGGTGATGGCAACCGGCGCGACCTGCTGAATGGTGAGGTCGAGCGTGCCGGCGCTGCTGATATTGCCGGCCACGTCGGTCTGGGTCGCGGTGAGGACGTGCGTGCCGTAGGCGAGGGGCGAGGTGGGCGTATAGGTCCAGGTGCCGATGGCGCCGACGGTGGTGGTCGCGACGACGGTGCCGCCGTCGTCGATCGTGACCGCGTCACCGGGGAGGCCGGTGCCATCGATCATCGGCGTGGTGATGGACGTGATGTTGTCACCGAGCGTGCCGGTGTCGCTCGCCGGATCGAGCGTCAGCATGGGCGCCGGGGGCGGCACGGTCTCCACGGTCACGGCGTAGACCGCCGATGCGCCGCTGGTCAGGCCCGCGAGATCGGTCTCCACGGCGGTGAGGTCGTGCTGCCCGTCCGTGAGCGCGACGGTGCTGCCGACCGAGAACGTACCCGCTGCATCGGCGGTGCCGGTTCCGATCAGCGTGGCCCCATCATAGAGCGCGATGCTGCTGCCAGCGTCGGCGGTGCCGTCGATGACGACATTGCGCACGTTGGTGATCCCGTCGCCGACGGTGCCGCTGTCGGTCGTCGGATCGAGGCCGGTGATCGTCGGCGCGTTGGGTGGAAGGGTGTCGATGACAACGTTGAGCGTGTTGGACGTGGCGCTGGTGACGCCCGAAATGTCGAGGATTTGGGCTGTCAGGGCGTGCGCACCGTTGGAGAGCGGATTGGCGACGGCGATCGACCAGTTTCCGGATGGATCGGCGACCGAGCCGCCCAGGGTCTGCGCGCCTTCCAGCAGAATGACGTAATCGCCGGCGACGGCGGTGCCGGTAACGACCGGCGTCGCGTCGGCGGTGATCCCGTCGCTGCTGGAGGCACCCGTGTCGGTGGCGGCGGTGAGGCCATTGACGACGGGGGCCGGTGGCGCGGGGATGATGACGTTGCCCGAGCCGTTCGAGCCGGTGAGCAGGGAGATCGCATTGGGGTTGGATTCGGGCGACATGAACCCGTTGCCCAACACGAGCGGCGCGTTGGCGCCGACGGTGACGAGCGTATGGCCGAATCCGTCCGGCGTGGGTGCCACCGTGACCGTCGTGCCGGCGGTCGGCGTGAACACCTCATAGCCGGAATTGTCGGACGCCCAGACGGTGATGGCATCGCCGTTCGCGGCGATGGTGACGGTGCCGTTGCTGGGATGCAGCGTCAGCGCCCCCGCCTGCGTGACGTCCATGTTGCCCATGGAACCGGTGAGCGTCTCGCCGCCGGCTCCGCCGGTCACCGTCGCCGTGCCGCTGCCGCCCAGCATCGACAGTTCCAGCGTGCCGCTGCCGGCCGCGACGACGAGCGGATTGTTGTCGCCCTCTGCGTAGACCCCGAGATTGCCGGTGCCGCCGACAATCGTATCGGTGCCCAGTCCGGCGAGGACCGAGGCCGACGCGCTGCCGAGTTGTACGACGTTGAAGCCCGTGGCGTCGGTGATCAGACCGCCAGCCGCACCGTTGATCGTGTTCGTCCCCGACATGTTTCGCTCTCGCCCGAAAACCGGCACCAGGCGTGCCGGACGAGAGGAATGAACGGGATGGTTGAATTATGTGTAAAAAAGAGACCGGACTAGGAAATCGGGTCTCAAGTCATGATTGCGGGTCTGACTCTCCGCCTGATGCCGAATCGCGTGCAGCGAGGCGCCGCGCGATGAGAAGCAGGAGCTGTCGGTCGGGCGAAGCCGCCGTTCGGTAGAGAGCGAGGAGCGCTCGTTCGTCGCCGGTCATGACCGCGGCCGCGCCGGAGGCTTCCGGTCCGAGAAGGTGATCGACGCTGACGCCGAGCACGTCGGCCACCCGCCGTAGATGCGGCGTGGCCTGCCCAGCGCGGCCGCTTTCCCATTGCGCGACGGCGCTGCGGCTCACCCCGATCGCGTCGGCGAGTTCGCTCTGCGTCATGCCGCGAGCGTGCCGCAGATCGCGGACACGGGCGCCCGGCGAGAGTGCAGCGGAGTCGATGTCGTCCATACCGCCCATGTAGCGCAATTCCCACTAACAGACAACGTTAGTCTGATTGACGTTCCTGTTTTGTTCGGCTAAGTCTCGTTCCGTCACACGGGAGGCCGACGATGCAGAGCCTGACCACCTGGACGCCCGCGATGGATGCCCGCCTGCGCAGTCTGCGGGCCGAGGGCATGAGCTGGGATGTTATCGCCGCCCGGCTCGGCGCCACGCGCTGGACGACCATCGAGAGGGGACGGCGCATCGGCGCCCGGCGGCCCCCGCC
>NZ_BANB01000063.1 GCF_000964365.1 Acidisphaera rubrifaciens HS-AP3
CGGGGAGGTGTGCGGCGCGCGGGGGTTCCTGATCTACGACTGGAACGGACGGCCGTGGAAGCAGCCGTACCCCAACCCGGACGCGCTGCAGTATGATTACGACCTGCCGTACGACGGGCTTCTGATCGCCTGCCGCGCCTGACGACGCGGCAGCGCCGCCGGCCTTGTCGCGGCCGGTCGGTATCGCCCCCGGTCAGTCCGCCACCTTGCACGTAGCACTCGCGTCGTTCGGGATCTGCGCCGCCGTGTAGTGGCAGCCGTCTTCGTTGGGCGCGGAGTCCGGGACGCTCGTGGTGGGCACGAGCTTGATCGCGGTCCACGGGGTCGCGGGATAGGCCTGCGGCTCGGGCAGCTCGAAGCGGTCGTTGGCAACGAAGCTGCCGGGCAGCGTGAACTTGATGCCGAGGCAGCCGCTGCTCGGGCAATCGAGGTCCTTGACCGCCCAGTGCTCGCACACGTTCTTGCAGACATTGACGAAGTTGGGGTTCAGCAGGCCGAGCGCCCCGAGCTTCGAGGTGTCGCAGCCGCATCGTGCGCCGCTGCCCTCGGCCGTCTTGCTGCAGAACGTATGGGGTTCGCAGGTCTCGTCGAGGTCCGACGGGCTCGACGACAGGTGGCGCGGGTCGAGTAACTCGGCGGGCACCTTGCTGAAATCGACCTCGATATCGAGCACGCCGGGACGCTTGCCCGGCTTGACCGTCCAGAACGGTGTCTTGCTCCACGCGGTGATGGCCGAGGACGGCAGCGGCAGGGTCGAGACATCGACCTGCACGCCGGAGACCGACGCGTCGGTGAAGCCGTCGCCGCCGTAGATCTCATAGGTCTGCTTCATGTCGTGCTTGGCGAACAGGAAGTAGAGGTAATAGCTCTTGCCGCCCTGGAAGACGTTGACGTAGTGCCCTCCGGGCTCCAGTTCGAACGACTTGTCCTGGTAGTCGCGGCTGGCGGTGGTGTCGATGTAGTAGCGCCCGTTGTTCACCGTCAGCACGCTGCGCTGATACAGGTTCATGCCGGCCATCCGCACGAAGGGCGGGTGGCACGCCATCTGGAACTGCTGGAACGGCGTGAAGCCGGGCAGCAACGGCGACAACGGAACGGTGTTGCCGTTGGGCGTCGGGGGCGTCTGCGTGGGGGCGTACGGATCTCTGGTGCCGACCGGGCGGATCTTGCCATGGAGGGCGGCAAGCTTTTCATCGCACTTGTTCGCAAGCCATGCCTGCCATTCGCGGGTGCTGCCGGCCGCGTCCTGTCCCTTGGTCCCGGTCAGGTACTCCCGGTAGATCGGCACGCCGAAGCAGTTCTCGTTGGAGCATTCGCGGCTCCACGTGCTGTCCTCGACCGTCGCCGGATCGGGATAGAGGGCGGTGGTCAGGTGTTCGGAGGGGCTGGTGCGGGCGGTCGGCGGATTGGGCGGCGTCTGCCCCGCGCAGGCATTGCGGGCATCGACGCCGGGTGCCGAGCGGCATTCCGAGGTCTGCGTCGGCGCGGCGAAGAACTTGTCCTCGTTGACCGAGACCGTGCTGCTGAAGCCGGTGAGCGAGCCATCGTCGTCGCTCAATTCCGTCTGCCGGTCGACGTCGCTCCAGTTGCGGAAGGCCGCCGTGTTGCCGGTGGAGTTGGCATAGCGCGCCCATGTCGTCTTGGTGTCGGTCCGGTAGGTTCCTGGGTAGGTCAGTGGCTCGATCACGTAGTGGCGCAGATCGACCCCGCTGAAGAGCAGGTTCCGCGAGTGGAAGGCGGGCGGGTAGTAGAAACCGTTCGACTGTTTCCAGGCGATCGCGGCATTGGGCAGATAGCCCTCGCCCGGCTTGACGCCCGACACGTCGCCGCCGGCGACGAGCACGCCGAGCGTGCCCGAATACATGCAGTCGGCCATTGACTTGCAGGGCGACGGGTGGACGTCGAAATAGGCGTTCGCGTCCTCGTAGGCCGGACCGTCATAGACGTTATAGAGACGCTGGGCGATGCTGAAATTGGTCAGCGGGAAGGCAATCGCCGACTGGCCATCGTAGCAGACGCCCTTGGTATTGCCGCACGCCGGCTTGCCGTCGGCGCCGACCGGCCCCTTGGCAAGCGCGTAGCTGTCGTCGGGCTGGGTCTGGCCGACGAAGATGGAGTTGGTGACGAGTCCCCAATACCCCTTCGGCAGATTGCTGCGCGAATAGTCGCCGCCGGTGACGAAGGTGACGCCGGGGCCCTGCACGTCGCTGAGGAAATCGTGGTCGAGCAGCAGGTAACCGCTGCGCAGCCAGATGGCGGAGAAGTTGATGCCGGCCCAGTTGAACGACGAGGAATAGTGCGAGAACACCGAGGGGATGCAGGATTTCGGGTTCTTGTAATCGCAGATGGCGGTCTTGCAGCTTTCGGCGGTTCCGTCGGCGGCGGCGGGATCGCAAACGGTCGGGTTCCGAAGGCTGGAATAGCGCGGGTAATACATGCGGCTGTCGGCGCCCTCCTCACCCTGATTGACGACGGCATCCGGCGCCCGCCGGTTCGGCACCGGGGTCACCACGGCCGCCTGGATCTGCTGGCAGGGCGTCTCGTCCGTCACCGAGAGCGAGTGCATCGCGGTCGTGCAGGAGTTCTTGTAGAAGAGCTGCACCGGCGACAGGCCGGCGCGATCGTTGTAGCCCGGTCCTTTGGGTGATGCCTGGATGGCCGAATAGCCGGACCACTGCATCGGGGTCATCGGCGCACCCGACGGCGGCACGTCCATCATGTCGTGGTTGCCCGCCGGCACATACCAGAAGCACGCCCCGCAGGAGCCCGCACCGGCCGCCGCGTTGCCGACGAAGGCGTTCCAGCCGTTGGTGATCCAGAAGGTGGTCGGATACTGCGCGTCCGAATGGTATTTCAGGGGCAGAACGTGCTGGAGGTTGCGGGCGTCCAGCAGACCGGGGATGTCGCGCGGGTTCTCGCCGCCCGGCGTCGAGGCGCGGACGAAGGCGCCGAGGTCGGAATAGAACTTGTTGTCGGTCTCTGTCCCGTCCTCGAGGAAGTAGCCGTGGCCGATCGACTTCCAGCCGACGTCGCGGGCGACGGTCACGCCGAGGGTCGAATGGATCACCACCCAGCGCGTCATCGATTCGTTGATGGAGGAATCGATGACATAGGTGCCGGCCGGGACTTTCCGCGCGATGTGGAAATGCAGCGGGTAGCGGCCCATCAGGCCGCCCTGACCGAGCTGGTGGAACTCCACGCCCTGGATGTGCAGGGCCTTGAAGCCCTGACGGAAGACGACGTGGCCGCCGTACATGTAATGCGGGGCGCGGGCGGTCGCCTGCGCGAAGGTCTCCTTCGGCGTGTCGCCTTCCGACACGATGCGGATGCTGCGCGTCAGCAGACCCACGGCGGCGCGGGTCTCGACCTTGTCGAGCATCGGCGAGGTGCCACCGTCGGCCGCCAGCACCGCCGTCCGGAAGCTGCTTTGCGCCCCGCCGAGTTTCTGCGCGACGTTAAACGCGGCCGCGTTGTGTCGATAGGTCAGGGGCTTGTCGAGCGTGATGGTCGCGCCGGCGACGGCGATGACCGTCCGCGTCTCGGCGTGTTCGGGCAGGTAGTCCGTGGAAGTGACGACGATTTCGTCGCCGGGCTGCCAGTCGTCGCCCACCGACCGGTCAAGCGTGATCTTGGCGCCGTCCACGCCCGCGAGCCGGCCCCAATCGGTGCCCGAGCTGGTGATGACCTTCTCGTCGGCGACGGTCAACGCCGTCACCGGCTTGACCAGCGTCGCGATGTCGCTGGCCGACGTCCCGGACGCGCCCTTGGCCCCGTGCAGTTCAAGCGTCCCGTTGTACGAGAGTGCCAGCACCTTGTAGCCGAAATGCCCTGCCTGGCCCGTCTCCGGCACGGTACCGCTGTCGCCGTGCATGTTGCCGTACTGATAAAAACGATCCGTGACGCCGCCCGGTAGGTCGGTCAGCTCCTTGGACCCGTTGGTGTCCCAGACCGCCTCCTTCGGGATGCCGCAATCGGCGAACTTGGCGGGGTCCTCGACCTTGACGCAGGACACGCCTGGACCTTCGGATTTCGTCGGATCGCCACCGCGCGGGTCGGCCCCGTAGAGGTGGATGGTCAGCGTCTTGCCGTTCCTGCCGTAGGGCGTCGCCTCGCTGCCGGCGACGAGCGCGCCACCGGATTCGATGATGATGGAGGTCGCCCAGAAATCCTGGCCCTTGACGGCCTTCGGCTCGGCCGGCGGCTCGATGAAGATCAGCTTGCCGCCGTCGACGATATTGACGTGGCGGAACGTGAACGGCCCGGGGCCGGTCACGCGGCATTCGTGGCTGACCAGCAGATCCTCGACCTCGGTCGTGCCCACCTTGGACGCGCCGCTCAGGTCGCCGTTGCAGGTCTCGGCGTGCAACGGCGACGCCCCCATGACGAGCAGGCCGCCGATGACGGCCAGCGCGCTGGTGGCCATGCGTCCGAGGGCGGGAGGGTCGATGGCCGTTGATCTGCCAGACGTGTCGCGGAACGCGCGGTCACGACCGCCCGCGAGGCCGAAGACGCCCATCATGCGTATCCCCCGAAGCCTTCGGCGGCGGCGCGGATGTCCGAGGCGCACGACGCTTAAATAGTATCAACCGTACCTTAGCATGCGGAAAATTACAGTGTCCATACGGTTCAGCTACCGGCGGGATGGATTTGTCCGCGGCTTTTCAATCTCGCCGGACGGCGCGCGCGGGACGCGGGGCAGCGGCTCCCCTATAACCCGGCGACGCCGCGGCGGCGCCCGACCCGGCGCGGCCACGGGAGACGGGGACGGAGGGAAGCGGCATGGACGAGGCGGCGCTGCGGCGCGAGATCGTGGAACAGGCGCGCCGGATGAACGCGCTCGGCATCAATCAGGGAACGTCGGGCAACATCTCGGCCCGCTGCGGCGCGGAGATGCTGATCACGCCCTCGGCCACGCCCTATGAGACGATGCGGCCCGAGGACATCGCGGCGATGCCGCTGCAGGGCCGGCGCGGGACGTGGCGCGGCAAGCTGAGGCCGTCGACCGAATGGCGGTTCCATCTCGACATCCTACGCGGCCGGCCGGAGGCGGGGGCGGTGGTGCACACGCACGCCATGTACTGCACGACGCTCGCCATCCTGCGGCGCGAGATCCCGGCGGTGCATTACATGATCGCGGCCTTCGGCGGCGCGACGGTGCGCTGCGCGCCGTATGCGCTGTACGGAACGGCGGAACTCGCGGCGCATGCGCTGCGCGCGCTGGAGGACCGCAACGCCTGTCTGCTGGCCAATCACGGCATGATCGTCGTGGGCCCGACGCTGGCCAAGGCGATGTGGCTCGCGGTGGAGCTGGAGACGCTGGCGAAGCAGTATTACCTCGCGATGCAGGCAGGCGAGCCGGTGGTGCTGTCGGAGGCCGAGATCGCGGCGACCGCGCGCGGCTTCGCGACCTATGGGTTGCAGGCGCCCACGGCTGACGAATAGGCGCGGACGAACAGGCGCCGGCGCTATGGCAGGTTCGGATAATAGGGCGGGCCCCAATCGTGGTCGCCGTGATCGAGCATGATGTCGATGAACACCGGCAGCAGCCAGCCGAGCACGTCGGCGCCGTCGTGCACCTGGTTGCGGTTGACCCTGCTGTTCCAGGTCGCGCCGCCGTGCATGATCTGGTTGCGCAGGACATAGAGCCGGTCGAACACGATGCTCAGCACCTTGCACGTGTCGTGCGACTCCAGCGCACGCCGGCTCACCGCCTGGCTGTCCACCAGCCGCCGTTCCCAGTCGGCGTAGCCATCAGCGCCGTTGTGATGGCTCCAGAACGGGGCGAAGACGTATTTGTTTTCGAGCAGGAGACTGATTTCGAGGGGAAAGCGGTTCCAGAGCAGCGCGTGGATTCGCCCCTCGGCATCGAGGCCGATCAGCGTGCGGAAATAGTCGGCAAAGGCGGAGCGCTCGCCGGCCTGGGTCGCGCGCAGATCCGCCGCATAGGCGGCGTTGAAGCCGATCCAGAGCAGGATGAAGCGGACGTCGTCGTCGTCCGTCTCCCGCTCCGCCCGGCAGAGCCAGCTCAAAGCCCGGTGGGTGCGCAGTCCGAGGCTGGCGGGAAACCCGTCCCGCAGCAGCTTCTGCTTCGTCTTGAGCGCCGCGTAGGACAGCGGCGCGGCATCATGCTCCGACATGCGACCCCCTCTTCCCCTGACTCGATCGGGTGATTGACGCGACGGGCGGGGCGGTCAGCGCCGCCCCGGACGGGGCGCGAGGCGTTCGGCGAGCGAGGGCGCGGCCGCGTGGCGCAGCTCGCGTTCGGACCGCAGCCGCTTCCGCAGGAACAGCGACACGTCCTTGGTAACCCGCGCATCGAGGCGCCGGACGATGCGCGCGCGCATCAGCTCGAACTCGGCCAGCAGCGGCGCCGCGCCCGGCACGCCGCGCGCATAGGAAGCGAGCCATTCCCCCTCGCTGTCGAGCCAGCGCCGCGCGGCCTGCGTGTCGCCGTCGCGGTTCATCTGCACGGCCCGGCCCAGCGCGTCGGCCTGCCAGGCCTCCACCACGGCGAGGGAACGGGCGGCGTCGCGCGGCTGCGGCCCGTTTTCGGCCTCGCCGGCCAGGTGCAGCGCCACCTCGACGGGCCGGGCCTCCACCTGCGCCTCGCCCTCCGCGACCGCGCCGCCGGCCGACACGCCGAGCAGGATCGGCATGCCCGCGGCGCCGGACGGGCAGTGCAGCCGGATCACGATGCGCTTGGTCTGGTCCGGCAGCAGGCTGCCCGCGACGATGTCGAGCAGGCCGGCCAGCGCGTGATGCCCCCAGGCACCCACCACCTCGGCCCGCAGGTTCGCCGGCACGCGCACGCGCAGGCGCACGCGCTCGACCAGGATCGCCCGGCCCTCGTGCAGGTCGCCGAGGACGACCTCGCCGATCTCTCCCGCCTCCGCCGCGTCGTGCAGGTTGCCGCCGCCGGCCTCGACGATCGCGCCGAGCAGGTCCTCGTCATAGCCGTCGCCGATCCCGAGCGCGGAGGTGATGACGCGCCGTTCGAGCAGCGCGCCGGCATGGCGCGCGATCTCGATGCGGTCGGTCAGGCCCTCGTTCGCCTGTCCGTCCGACAGCAGCAGAACCCGGTGGGAGGCGTCCGGCAGGGCGTCCATGGCGCAGGCGACGCGCTCGGCGGCGAGCAGCCAGCCGTCGAACAGGTTGGTCTGTCCGCCGGCCGCGATGCCGGCAATAGCCGTCCGGGCGGCCGCCCGCCCGGCCTCGTCCATCGCCCGCGCGTCGAGCAGCAGCCGGGTGTGGGAGTCGAAGGTGACGATGCTCAGCCGGTCGCGCGGGGTGAGCGCCGCGGCCAGCGCGAGGGCGGCGTCGCGCGCCGCCGCGATCTTCGGCCCGCGCATGCTGCCGGAGACGTCGATCGCGAGGGCGAGGTTCAGGGCGGGGGGCGCCGCGCGCACGGGCGCCGCCCCGGCAGGGGCGCCCTCGGCCGTGAGTTCGGCGACGAGGTAGCGGACGGACCCGCCGCCGTCCCATGCCAGCGCCCGGTCGAGCCCGGCGGCGAGGTGGAGGCGGATGGCGGGCGGCTGATCGCGGTCGGTCATGGGTCTCTCCCAAGCAGGATGTCGCGGATGAGGTCGGCGCAGCGTTCGAGCCGGGCGCTCTCGGCGGGGTCGAGCGGCGCGCGGACGGACAGTTCGACGTCGGGCGTGATCGGTATGCGCAGCCACTGCTCCGTCCGCGCCTTGCGCGCCGGCGCGTGCCGGCCGCTGGCGAGACGTCGTTCCAGGGCATGGAACCCCTGGGCCGGCGGCGCATCGGGCGGCACCGGCTCGCGGACGGGCGTCCCGGCCATCGACCGGGCGCGGATGCCGTCGATGTAGTCGCGGGCGCTCGACATGTGCCGGAAGACGCGGGTTGCGGCCGGTGGGCCCCCTGTGGCCGGCGCCGGCCACAGGGGGGGCGTGCCCGGCGTCGTGTCCGGCGTCATGCCCGGCGCCGCCGCGCGCGCCGCGTCGGCATGGGCGCGGATACGGTCCGGGGTGGCGACCAGCAACTCCTTGCGGATGTCGGCAAGCGAGAGGCCGTGCAGGTCGCGCATGGCGCGGATCGCCAGCACCCGGTCGAGCGTCTCGGCCGGGTAGCGCGCCGCCGGCCCGCGGGTGAGCGGCGCGGGCAGCAATCCCTGCGCGACCCAGGAGCGGATGGTTCGCGCCTCGACGCCGGACGCCGCCGCGAGGTCCGCCAGGGAGGGTTCGGTCGTGGTCATGGGCCAGAAGATAATGCGCCATCACGACATGTCAATATAGACGACATGTCGTGATGGCGTTTTGGTGGGGGCCCGGCGGCGACGGCCCGCATCGGCTTGCGCCCCGGCGGCGCTTACGGTAGCAGCCTCACCCGCCGGCCCGGCGCGCTGCTGTAGCTCAGTGGTAGAGCACTCCCTTGGTAAGGGAGAGGTCGTGAGTTCAATCCTCACCAGCAGCACCAGCCTCCCGGCCCGTCCCGGCCGGCAGCGCCACCGTCCCTGCCCCACCCCGTCCCGCCCCTCCATGCGCGGATCGCCACCGCCCCCCGGCCCGCGAGGCGGCTGGGCGCGGCGGTCGGTTCGGACGCGCCGCGCGTTCGGTTGGGATCGGCACACGCCGGTCCGGATATGGAACGGCTTTGCTTGCATCTGTTACGGGTAAGAACCACCCCGCCCTGCACGTCGCCGGCGAGCGTTTGCGCACCTGCGTTTCGTTGGAAAATTGTTAGAATTACGTCACAGCGCCATGGACCCCCATCGGCGGCTCTGCTATACGTCCTATCGATCGAGCAATGATAATGCTGCCGCCGTTCGTGTAGCGGAACCATGGCCCATGCGTCTGCCGGTCAGCCCGCAGCGAGCACCCGACGACGTGCCTGGAATGCGCTGATCTGTCAGCAACGGGTAGGCTCATGAGCGCCGTCATCACGCAAAGCACGACACTCACCGTCGCCGAAGACGCCCTCGCCACCGCCATCGGGATCACGGCACCGACCGATCCGTCCTATGCCGCGAGCGCCTTGACGGTGGTGATCGCCGGACTGCCCGCCAACGGCACGTTGACGCTCGCCGACGGGGTGACGCCGATCACCAACGGCGAGACGCTCACGGTCGGCCAACTGATCGGGCTGGCCTTCGTGCCGACGCCTTTCTCGTATGGAACGACATCGCCGCTGACCTACATCGTGCGCGATCCGTCGGGGGCCAGCGCGACCGGCACCGCGACCCTGGCGATCGGCGCGGCCACCATCCCGGTGGTGACCTATCCGGCCGCCGCCACGGCGGCGCCCGGCGGCGGCGCGGTCGCGCTCGGCATCACGGCGCCGACCGATCCCGCCTATGGCGCGGCGTCGCTGACGGTCAAGGTCGGCACGCTGCCCGGCAATGGCAGGATCGTGCTTGCGGACGGCACGACCGCGGTGACGGCGGGCGAGACACTGACGGTCGCGCAGCTGACCGGCCTGGAGTTCATCCCCGGCACCACCAGCTTCGGTCAGGCGGCGACGATCACCGCGGCGGACTCGCTGTTGACCTATACGGTCTTGGACCCCGCCGGCCACAGCGCGGGCGGCAGCGTGCTGACCGCCCTCACCCCCACGGGCGCCCCGCTCGCACCGGGCGAGACGCTGACCGTCGCACCCGGCGCCGGCGCCACGCCCATCGGGATCAACGCGCCCAGCGATCCGACCTATGGGACGGCGGCGCTGACGTTCAGGGCGACCGCGCTGCCGGCCAACGGCACGGTGCTCCTGTCCGACGGCGTCACGCCGGTGACGGCGGGCGAGGCGCTGACCTATGGCCAGCTGCTCGGCCTGACCTTCCGGCCCGCGACCGGCGCCGCGGGCCAGGCCTCGGCCTTCACCTATCAGGTATCGGACCCGTCCGGTGCCACGGCGACCGGCACCGCGACGCTGACAGTCGCGGCGTCGGGTACCGCCCTGGTCACCACCGCGGGGACGCTCACCGTCGCCGAAAACAGCGGCGCCGCGCCGATCGGCATCCAGACGCCGAGCGACGGCGGCTATGCCGCGACCGCGTTGAGCGTCACCGTCACCGCGCTGCCCAACAACGGCACCGTGCTCCTCGCGGACGGCAAGACGGCCGTCACGGTCGGCGAGACGTTGACGGTCGCCCAGCTCACCGGGCTTGAGTTCGCGCCGACGCGCGACAATACGGGCAAGAGTTCGACCTTCGCCTATACCGTCTCCGACCCTGCGGGCCACACGGCGGCCGGCAGCGTGACGCTGGTCACCGGGCCGAACCCGATCGTGCTTGAAAACGAACTGCCCGGCACGCCGGAGAGCGTCTGGCAGGTGCCGGATTCAACCAACATCCAGGGCTTCACGACACAGATCAGCACGAATGTCGGCGGAACGGTCAGCTTCAAGATCGAGACGAACTCCGACCACTACCGCATCGACATCTACCGGATCGGCTATTACGGCGGCGACGGTGCCCGTCTGGTCGGTACGGTGCAGCATCAGGCCGGGTCGGCCATCTTGCAGCCGACGCCGATGGTCGATGCCGCGACCGGCATGGTCGACGCGGGCAACTGGTCGGTCACCGACACCTTCACCCTTCCGTCCAACGCGCCATCCGGCGTCTATGTCGCCGATCTGGTGCGCGAGGACGGCACCACCGGCACGTTCCAGATTCCCTTCGTCGTCACCGATCCGACATCGCACAGCGACATCGTCTTCCAGACCGCCGATCAGACGTGGCAGGCCTATAACGGCTGGGGGGGCGCCAACCTGTACGGCGCGACCGGATCGAACCCGTATTCGCCGGATTACGTCACCGCGGGCCCCGGGCCGGGCGGCGCGGCCTTCGCGGTCAGCTATAACCGTCCGATCGTCACGCAGGACAGCGTCGGCTACGAGTCGGGGCCGCAGGACTCGCTGTTCTCCTCCGAATACGCGGCGATCCAGTGGCTGGAGCAGAACGGCTACGACGTCAGCTATATCTCCGGCATCGACGCCAGCACCAACCCCTCGCTGCTGCTCAATCACAAAGTCTACATGGATGCCGGCCACGACGAGTACTGGACCGGCGCGCAGCAGGCGAACGTGCAGGCGGCGATCAATGCCGGGGTGAACGCGCAGTTCCTCAGCGGCAACGAGATGTTCTGGCAGACGCGGCTGGAGCCGAGCATCGCCGGAACCGTCACCGCCAACCGGTCGCTGGTGTCGTACAAGGAGACGCATCAGGAGGCGCTGACCGATCCGGCGTCGGCGAGCGGCGTCTGGACCGGCTCGTTCCTCGACCAGACATTCGGCGCGCAGTTCGGCGTCACGCCGTCGAACGCGATCACCGGCACCGCCTTTCAGGTCGATGCCAACCAGAACGCGACCATCACCATCCCGTATGCGGACACGCAACTGCGCATCTGGCGCAACACGCCGGTCGCCGCGACGCCGGTCGGGCAGACCGCAAGCCTCTCGCCGGGGCTGCTCGGCTATGAATGGGACAGCGCGCCCGACAACGGTTTCATGCCGGCCGGACTGATCGACGTCTCGTCCACCACGCTCAATGTCACCACCGACCTGCTGGACTACGGCAACACCGTGGGCAACGGCACCGCGACGCACAACCTCGTCGAATACCGCGACCCGGTCAGCGGCGCGCTGGTGTTCGGCGCCGGCACCGTGTTCTGGTCATGGGGCCTGTCCGCCGATCACCTCTATGGCCCGACGCCGGGCCCGGTCGCGGTCGATCCGAGCGTGCAGCAGGCCGAGGTCAATCTGTTCGCCGACATGGGTGTGCAGCCGTCGACCTTGCAGGCGACGCTGAAAATCGCGACGGCATCGACCGATCACACGCCGCCGGTGTCCGCCATCTCCGCGCTGTCTGTCCCCAGCCCCGTCGAGGGGCAGACCGTCACGGTGACCGGCACGGCAAGCGATGTCGGCGGCCTCGTCGCCGGCGTGCAGGTGTCGTACGACAGCGGCAAGACGTGGCATCCGGCGACCGGCACGACGAACTGGAGCTACAGCTTCGTCGCCCCGGCGCCCGGCACCTATACGGTCGAGTCGCGCGCGACCGACGACAGCCTGAACACGGAAACACCTACCGACGGGCAGTCCTACACGGTCACGCCGTCCTCGGCCCTCAGCCTCTACAGCGCCGGCACGACCCCCGCGACCCTCAACATCGTGGATTCGGCGGCGAACGGCGGCGTCGAACTCGGGATGGCCTTCACGTCCGCGACGAGCGGCCAGATCACCGCGATCCGCTTCTACAAGGGCAGCGCGAACACCGGCACCCATGTCGGGCATCTGTGGACCTCGACCGGCCAGCTTCTGGCCAGCGTCACCTTCACCAACGAGACGGCGAGCGGCTGGCAGCAGGCGGCGCTCAGCCAGCCGGTGAAGATCGCGGCGGGCACGACGTATATCGTCTCCTACAACACCAGTGCCGGCGACTATTCCGCGACGAATTTCTACTTCAACAACCCGACCAATCCGAATCTCACGGTCGGATCGCTCTCGCCGGTCGCCGACGGGCATAACGGGCTCTATTCCTACGGACCGAGCGGCACGTTCCCATCGAGCATTTCCAACGCCAACTATTTCGTGGATGTCGTGTTCAACGACACCAGCCAGGGGCCGCAGGCCAACGATGTCAGCGGGCTGTCGACGACCGAGGGAACCGCGCTGTCGATCCCGGCGGCGACGCTGCTGGCGGGCGATACCGACCCGCAGGGCTATACCCTGTCCCTGTCGGGCGTCAGCAATCCGGTCAACGGCACCGTTGCGTATAACGCGGCCACGCAGACCGTGACGTTCACGCCGGCCGCCGGTTTTGCCGGACCGGCCGACTTCACCTACACGATCAGCGACGGCCACGGCGGCAGCGCGTCCGGGAACGTCGCGATCGCGGTCAATTATCCGGCGACGGCGCAGAGCCTGTTTTCGACGGCGACGATACCGGCCACGCCCGACAGCACCGATCCGTCCTCGGTCGAGCTGGGGATGAAGTTCACCGTCGCGGTCAACGGCTCCGTCACCGGCGTCCGCTTCTACAAGGGGCCGACGAATACCGGCACGCATACCGGCGAGCTGTGGTCGTCGACCGGCACGCTGCTGGCGACCGCCACCTTCACGGGCGAGACCGCGAGCGGCTGGCAGCAGGTCAACTTCTCGCAGCCCGTCCCCGTCACCGCCGGGACGACCTATGTCGTCTCCTACCACAGCGGCGGCTATTACGCGGCGGACGGCAACTACTTCACGCAGCCGGTCACCGATCAGCAGATCACCGCGCCCGCCGGCGGCAACGGCGTGTACGGCTACGCCAGCGGGATGACCTTCCCGACATCGAGCTATAACGCGACGAACTACTACGTCGACGTTGTCTTCAACGACACCTATCTGCAACCGGTCGCCGCCAATGTCAGCGGCGCCAGCGTGACCGAGAACACGGCCACCAGTTTCAGCGCGGCAAGCCTGCTCGCGGGCGCCACCGATCCGTACGGCTATGCGCTGTCGATCGGCGCGGTCAGCAACCCGGCCGGTGGCACCGTCAGCTATGACGCATCGGCACAGACCGTCACGTTCACGCCGACCGCGGGCTATACCGGACCGGGCGGCTTCAACTTCACCGTGGTCGACGGGCATGGCGGCAGCATCACGGCGACCGATTCACTGACCGTCACGGCACCGCCGCCGGTCGTCGCGAATGTCACCGGCCTGACCACGCCGGAAGGCACCGCCGAGACGATCCCGGCCGCGACGCTGCTCGCCGGCGATACCGATCCCCGCGGCCTGCCGCTGTCGATCACCGGCGTCAGCAACCCGAGCGGTGGCACCGTCAGCTATAACGCGTCGGCGCAGACCGTGACGTTCACGCCGACCGCCGGCTATGCCGGCCCGGCCTCGTTCACCTTCTCGGTCACCGACGGACAGGGGGGCTTCGCCTCCGCGACCGCCGGCCTCACGGTGACGTATCCGGCCAGCGCGCAAAGCCTGTTCTACCCCAGCGCGACGCCGACGGTGGCGGACGCCGCCGATGGTTCCTCGGTCGAGCTCGGCGTGAAGTTCACGGCCTCGACCCCCGGCGAGATCACCGGCATCCGCTTCTACAAGGGGCCGTCGAACACCGGCACGCATACCGGCGAGCTGTGGTCCGTGACCGGACAGTTGCTGGCGAGCGCGACGTTCAGCAACGAGACCGCAAGCGGGTGGCAGCAGGTCACGTTTGCCAATCCGGTGGTGGTGCAGGCCGGCACGACCTATGTCGCGTCGTATCACACCAGCGGCTACTATGCGGCGGACAGCAACTACTTCGCCAATCCGGTGACCAACGGCGCGCTGACCGCGCCCGCCAGCGGGGCGAGCGGCGGCAACGGCGTTTACGCGTACGGCGGCGGCATCGTCTATCCGTCGAACAGCTACGGGGCGTCGAATTACTGGGTCGACGTGGTGTTCAACGGCGCGGCGCAGCTTTATCCGACCGCGCTCAACCATCAGGGGCTGACGGCGGTCGAGAACGCCGCGCTCGCGGTCCCGGCCGCGACGCTGCTGGCGGGTGACACCGATCCCTATAACCAGACGCTGTCGGTCACCGGCGTCGGCAGCCCGACCAACGGCACCGTCAGCTACAACACCGCGACCCAGACCGCGAACTTCGTCCCGGCGGCCGGATACACGGGGCCGGCGAGCTTCACCTACACGATCAGCGACACGGGCGGCGCCACCGCCACGGCGACGGTCTCGCTGACGGTGCAGGCGGCGCCGAACCCGACCGCGACCACGGTGGGGGGCCTGCTGACGGATGCGGGCATCAGCCTCGCGGTGCCGGCGAGCTATCTGCTGGCCAATGACAGCGATCCGAGCGGCTATGCGCTGACGGTGACCGGCGTCGGCGCGCCCATGAACGGCACCGTCAGCTACAGCAGCGCGACGCAGTCCGCGACATTCGTCCCGGCGGCGGGCTACACCGGGCCGGCCAGCTTCACCTATACGGCCGATAACGGACACGGAGGCACCGCGACGGCGACCGCCAACCTGATGGTGGAACCGGCGACCGTCTCGACCCTGTTCAGCTCGACCACGGTGCCGGCCACGATCACGGCCAACGACAACGGCGCGGTCGAGCTCGGCGTGAGGTTCGAAAGCGCGGTCGCCGGCGATATCGTCGGGGTCCGCTTCTTCAAGGGTCCGCAGAACACCGGCACCCACACCGCCGAGCTGTGGAACGCGACCGGCAGCCTGCTCGCGACGGCGACGTTCACCAACGAGACCGCCGGCGGCTGGCAGGAGGCCGATTTCGCGATGCCCGTGCCGATCGCGGCAAACACGATCTATGTCGCGTCGTATCACACCGGCGTCGGGCATTATTCGGCCACGGCGAACGGCTTCGCCAGCTCAATCACCAGCGGTCCGCTGACGGCGCCCGCGAGCGGCGGCAACGGCGTCTATGCCTATGGCAGCAGCAGCGTCTTCCCCACCCAGAACTACAACGCCACCAACTACGGCGTCGACGTCGTGTTCAACAGCCACCTCGCCGCCTAGGACGCAGCCTCATGCATGACGAAGTGTACACGGACGGCGTCGGCGAGGTGACCATCGCCGGCTCCGTCGTCCGCGTCGATCTGATGAGCTACTCGGTCACCGAACGCGACGCGAACAACCAGCCGGTGCTGGCTTTCCGCCAGCGGCTGATCTTTCCGGTGGCCGCCTTCGCCAATTCGGTCGAGCTGATGCAGAAGGCGCTGGCCGGGCTCGTCGAAGCCGGTACCGTGCGGCGGGCGGCCGACCTCCAGGCGGTCCGGACCGAACCCGTCGCGGAGGGCACGGCCGACACGGACAGGCGCGGCGCGGCGCCGCCCGTCGCGCGGCGAAACGCCTCGTCCAACTTCCCCTGACACGCATGCCGGGCCGCAGCATCGCCGCACGCGCCTGG
>NZ_BANB01000062.1 GCF_000964365.1 Acidisphaera rubrifaciens HS-AP3
CGGCGCGCCGGTGCTGGCGCCGACGCTGCGGGTCACGGTCTGGGGCGCGCTGGCGATGGCGGTGACCGCCGGGATCGGCGCCCTGGTGGGCGCCGCGGTCTGATCCCGCCGGGCGTCCAGGCTTTGCCCGTCAGGCCTTGACCGTCAGGCCTTGACCAGCGGACAGGCGCTTTCCGACAGCGGCACCGCGGTCTGATCCGCCGGGGTGGTGGCGACGAGATCATAGAGGTCCCATTCGCCACGGCTTTCCGCCGGCGTCTTGACGCGGAACAGATAGGCCGGGAACAGGCCGCGCCCGTCGATGCGTATCTTGCCGGGGCCGAAGGCATCATCGTCGGTCGGCATCGCCTTCATCCGCGCGACCGTCGCCGCCCCGCTGCGCTTGGCTTCCGCCGGACCCATCGCCGCCGCGACCTTGAGATAGTGCAGCACCGAAGAATAGGCGCTCGCCTGCGCCTGGTTCGGCATGAAGTTGCCCATCTTCGGTTGCAACCGCTTGGCAAAGGCCCGGGTGCGGTCATTGAGGTTCCAGTAGAAACTCTCCGTCAGCGTGATGCCCTGCGCGACGTCCAGGCCGAGAGCGTGGATGTCGGTGATGAAGGACAGCATGGGAGCAAGCCGCATCCCGGATTTGCGCAGCCCGAACTCGTGCGCCTGTTTCATGCAGTTGACCGAGTCCGCGCCGGCATTGGCCAGCCCGAGCACGTTGGCGCCGCTCGACATCGCCTGCGAGATGAAGGACGAGAAATCGGTCGTGTCCGGGAACGGGTAGCGCACGGACCCCAGCACCTTGCCGCCCGCGGCGCGCACCACGTTCGACGTCTGGTCCTCCAGCGAATGGCCGAACGCATAGTCGGCGGTGATGAAGAACCACGTCTTGCCGCCCGCGCGCACCATCGCCCCGCCGGACGAGACGGCCATCATATAGGTGTCGAAGCTCCAGACGATCGTGTTGGCGTTGCACTGCTTCCCGGTCAGGGCGACGGCGGTCGCGCTGGCGTTCAGGTGAAGCTTGTCCTTCTCCCGGCAGACCTGCGAGACGGCGAGTGCCACGGAGGAGGTCGGCACGTCCGCGATCACGTCCACGCCGTCGTTGTCGATCCACTGCCGCGCGATCGACGCGCCGACATCCGGCTTGTTCTGATGGTCGGCGTACAGGATGTCGACATCGAACCCGTGGTCGCCGAAATCCTGCACCGCCTGCCGGGCGCAGGCGACCGATGTCATGCCCGTGAGATCGCGATAGGGCCCGGACTCGTCGTTCAGCACGCCGATCCGCAGGCGCGGGCGCGGCGCGGCCCGGGCAATACGTGACGATAACGCAATGGTCACGGGAGCCGCGGCAAGAAGGACGCGGCGCGACAACGTCTGCATGGCCGTTTTCTCCCCTGTTCCCGGTCTTCTTGATGCCGGATCGTCCCACCTATCACGGTATGTTTGGACATGACAGCGCGGACGGCGCGGGGGCGCCCGCGTCTACAGGGGTGGCCAGCGGCGGGTGCGGTCGGCCTCCTGCGCCGGGGTGAGGGTCATCGGGCCATCCGCCACCTGCGGCGGGATCGGGCGGGGCAGGGCCTGCGGATCCTGCCAGCAATCGACGCTGCCGAGACTGCGGGTGCAATAGGGAACGGGGCGGGGCGGGGGCTGGATCGGGCGGCAATAGGTCAGGCCCTCGTCCAGCCGGACGACGGAGCAGTCGCGCCCGGTGACGGTGGACCAGATCGCGTCGAAGACGTCGCGATGGATCACCGGCACGGCGGCGACGTCGACGGCCGCCGCCGCCCCGGCGGCGACGCAGCCGCCGAGGGCGGGGCAGAGGAGCAGCACGGCAGCCAGCGCGGGCAGGGTACGGGCCATGACGCCTCTGTGGCGCGGCCCGGGTAAGGAAAGCGTGTATGTTTCGGCGCCGACGCGTCGCCGGCGTTTGCGGCGGAGGCGGGGCGTCGCTATGGTCCGCCGCCACGGCCGCCCCGGTTCCATGACCGGCGCGGCGATGCAGGCACGCCCGGGAGCCGTCGTGGTCGATATCTTCGACGAAGTTGAACAGGATCTGCAGGCGGAGCGCACCGCCCGCCTGCTGCGTAAATATGGCTGGGTCATCATCGCCGCGGCCGTGCTGGTGGTGGCCGCGACCGCCGGATGGCAGGCGTGGCGCTGGCGTCAGGACCGTCTCGATGCGGCGGCGGCGCACGACTACATGGTCGCCTCGCGCACCGCGGACCCGGCCGGGACCGTCGCCGCCACGGCGCAGGCCAAGGAAGCGGCGCTCGCCCGGTTCCAGGCGCTGGCGGCGGACGGCACGCCCGGCTATCGGGTCCTCGCCCGGCTGCGCGCCGCGGCCCTGATGGCCGATGCCGGCAACCTCGCGGGCGCCAGCGCCCTGTGGGACGAGGTGGCGCATGACGACGCCGCCGGCCCGCTGCTGCAGGGTCTGGCCACCCTGACCTGGGCGCAGCATCACGTCGATACCGGCGATGCCGCCGCGGTCACCGCGCGGCTGCAGCCCCTGCTGGCGCCCGCCAGCCCCTGGCACGCGCTGGCCGAGGAGACGCAGGCCGCGATCGACCTGCGGCAAGGGCACACGGACGCGGCCCGTTCCATCCTGCAGACGTTGCAGACGGACACCGGCGCCCCCGACGGCGTGCGCGGGCGCGCCGGGGAATTGCTGGCGAAGCTCGCCGAATGACGCGCCCCATCGGACGACGCGCGGCGCTGTGGGCGCCGCTTGCCCTGCCGGTCGCGCTCGGCGGCTGCAGCTGGCTCGAGAACCTGTTCCAGTCGCACAAGGAGCCGGTCCCCGGCAAACGCGTGGACATCGTGGCGTCGCGCCGCGGCCTCAATGTCGATAAGTCCGGCACGCTGAAGGTCGTGCTGCCGCCGCGCGTGACCAACGCCGACTGGCCGCAGGCCGGCGGCAACCCGTCGCACCTGATGGGCCACCTCAGTGCCGGTGACCGGCTGACCGAGGCATGGTCGGCCGATATCGGCGAGGGCGGTGGCTACCGGCAGAAAATCCTCTGCCAGCCCGTGGCCGACAAGGGCTTGGTCTACACCATGGATTCGGATGCGGTGGTGTCCGCCTTCGACATGCACACCGGCGACCGGCTGTGGACGGCCGACACCAAGAGCGAGGACGACGACAGCACCAATATCGGCGGCGGCCTCGGCGTCAATGGTGGGGTGGTCTATGCCGTCAACGGCCTTGCGTGGCTGGTGGCGCTCGATGCCAGGACGGGCAAGGAGAAATACCGGCAGAACGTCGGGGCCCCGACCCGCTCGGCGCCGACGATCGCCGACGGGCGCGTCTTCTTCACCACGATCGAGGACAAGCTGCTGGCCCGCGCCGCCGATGACGGGCGGGCGCTCTGGTCCTATCAGGGGGAGAGCGCCGCCACCAGCCTGCTCGGCCAGCCCGCGCCCGCCTATGCCAACGGGCTGGTGGTCGGGGGATTCGGTTCCGGCGAGATCGCCGGCCTGCGGGCCGAGACGGGCGGCGTCGCCTGGACCGACTCGCTCGCCTCGCTGCGCGGCCGCGGCAATGCGGGCGACCTGTCCGCGATACGGGGGCTGCCGGTCATCGACGAGGGGCAGGTCTATGTCGTCGGCCTCGGCGGCCTGCTGGTGGCGATCGACCAGCGCACCGGGCGGCGCCTGTGGGAGCGCGAGGTCGCCGGCGAGGACAGCGTCTGGGTGGTGGGCGACTGGCTGTTCGTCCTGTCGCTCCAGCAGCAGTTGGCCGCGGTCGCCCGCGCCGACGGGCGCGTCGCCTGGGTGACCGACCTGCCGCGGTATGACGACGAGGAAACCCGCTCCGACCCGATCACCTGGTTCGGGCCGATCCTGGTCGGCGACCGGCTGGTGCTCGCCGGCACCAACAGCCAGGCGATCGCGGTCAGCCCCTATACGGGCGCGATCCTGGGGCAGCAGGATCTGTCGGGGCCGGCCTCGCTCGGGCCCATCGCCGTGGACGGCACGGTGTTCATCGTGACGGACGACGGCCGCCTGCTCGCGCTGCGCTGAACGCGGCGCGGGGATGGGCACCATGCCGCCGGTCGTGGTCATCGCGGGGCGGCCGAACGTCGGCAAGAGCACGCTGTTCAACCGGCTGGCCGGCCGCCGCAGCGCGATCGTCGCGGACACCCCGGGCGTCACCCGCGACCGCAAGGACGCGGAGGCGATGCTGCGCGGCCGCCTGTGCCGGCTGGTGGATACCGCCGGGCTGGAGGAAAGCGCGCCCGAGACGCTGGCCGGCCGCATGCGCGCCTCCAGCGCGGCGGCGGTCGCGGGCGCCGATCTCATCCTGTTCGTCATCGACGCCCGCGCCGGCATCACCCCCGCCGACCGTCATTTCGCCGACTGGCTCCGCCGCCAGGGCCGGCCGCTGCTGCTGATCGCCAACAAGGCCGAGGGCCGGGCGACCGAATCGGCGCTTTATGACGCCTATGCGCTCGGTCTCGGCGATCCGCTTGCCGTCTCCGCCGAGCATGGCGAGGGCATCGCCGACCTCATGCGCGAGATCGCCGAGCACCTGCCGCCCGAGCGGCCGGACTCCGAGGGCGATGACTCCGCGCCGCTCAAGCTCGCGATCGTCGGCCGGCCGAACGCGGGCAAGTCCACGCTGCTCAATCGCCTAGTCGGCGAGGAGCGGATGATCACCGGGCCGGAACCCGGCCTGACCCGTGACGCGGTCGCCGTCATGCTGCACGACAACGTCGGACCGATCGAACTCGTCGATACCGCCGGCCTGCGCCGCCGCGCGCGCATCGAGGCGCCGCTGGAGAAGCTCTCGGTGGGTGCGACCATCGGCGCGCTGCGCATGGCCGAGGTCGTCGTGCTCGCGGTCGACGCGGTGGAGGGGCTGCACGATCAGGACCTGCAGATCGCCAAGCTGATCGAGCGCGAGGGGCGGGCGGCGGTGATCGCGCTGAACAAATGGGACGCGGTCGCCGACCGCGACGCCGCGCGGCGCGCCGTGGCCGACCGGCTGGAGACCAGCCTCGCGCAGATGAAGGGCATCGCCGTGGTACCGATCTCCGCCCTCACGGGCGCGGGGATCGAGCGTCTGCTGCCGGCCGTCCGGCGCGTCCACGGCATCTGGAACACCCGCGTCGCCACCGCGGCGCTCAATCGCTGGTTCGAGGGGGCGTTGGCGCGTCACACCCCGCCGCTGGTGGAGGGCCGCCGGCTGAAGCTGCGCTACATGACGCAGGCGAAGGCGCGCCCGCCGACCTTCGTCGTGTTCGGCACCCGCGCCGAACAGACGCCCGAGGATTACCGCCGCTACCTCGTCAACGGCCTGCGCGACAGCTTCGACCTGCCGGGCGTGCCGATCCGGCTGCAGTTCCGCGGCACCACCAACCCCTACGCGGAGGACTGATCTCCACCGCGCGGGGTTGTCTTCCGGCGCGGCATACCGGACTGTCCGCCCATCGATAGCGGCGATCAACGCCGCGCGCGGAACGATGCAGGGGGGACGCGATGGACGAGCTTGAGCGGCGCACTATGGCCAAGGTTGCCCGGCGGCTCGTGCCGTTCCTCATGATCTGTTACTTCGTCGCCTATCTCGACCGCGTGAATGTCGGCTTCGCCAAGCTGCAGATGAACGCCGCGCTCGGCATGAACGACGCGATGTATGCGCTCGGCGCGGGCGTGTTCTTCTTCTCGTATTTTCTGCTGGAAGTGCCGTCGAACCTGATCCTCGACCGCGTGGGCGCGCGGCGCTGGATCGCGCGCATCATGCTGAGCTGGGGCATCCTGTCGGGGGCGATGGCGTTCATCCCGCACATCGCGACGCTCACCGGCCTGTCGCCGGCCCACTCGTTCTACCTCGTGCGCGTGCTGCTCGGCGCCGCCGAGGCCGGGTTCTTCCCGGGCATCATCTTCTATCTGACGCTCTGGTTCCCGGCGGTCTATCGCGCCCGCATCATCGGCCTGTTCATGGCGGCGATCCCGATGTCGTCGGTGATCGGCTCGCCGGTGTCCGGCGCGCTGCTGGGCGTGTCCGGCCTCGGCTTCGCCGGCTGGCAGTGGCTGTTCATCCTGGAGGCGGTGCCGGCGCTGATCCTCTCGGTCGTCGTGCTCGTCTATCTGACCGACCGCCCGTCGGACGCGCACTGGCTCGCCGCCGACGAGCGCGGCTGGCTGCAGTCCCGCATGGCCGCCGAGGAGCGTCAGCGCGTGGAAGCCGAGCATATCGGCATCATGGCGGCGCTGACCAACGGGCGGGTGCTGCTGCTGGCCCTGGTCTATTTCGGCGCCGTCGCCGGCAATTACGGCATCGCCTATTTCATGCCGACCATCGTCAAGGGCTTCGGCCTGACCAACCTGCAGACCGGCTTCGTCACCGCGATCCCGTATCTGGTCGGCACGATCGGCATGATCTGGTACGGCCGCCGGTCCGATCGCCATATGGAGCGCAAGGCGCACGCGGCGGTGGCCCTCGCGCTGGCCGCGATCGGCACGGCGGGCGTCGCGCTGTTCAACGACCCGACGGTCAAGCTCGCGATGCTGTCGCTCAGCAGCTTCGGCATCTTCGCCGTGCTGCCGGTGTTCTGGACCCTGCCGACCGCCTTCCTGTCCGGTGCGGCGGCGGCGGCGGGCATCGCCATCATCAACGCGCTCGGCAACCTGTCCGGGTTCGCCGGCCCCTACATCATGGGCTACCTGAAGACGGCGACGGGCGACTTCCGCGCCGGCCTGCTGTGCATCGCGGGGCTGGTCGCGATGGCGCTGGTCGCCGTGCTGTCGCTGCGCCACGACCGGGAACTGGAGCGGGTGCCGGCGCACGCCCCGGCCGAGTAGCGGCGGGGCGCGCGCCGGATCGGCGGGCTTAGGCGGGAGTGAAGTTCATCGCCACGCCGTTCATGCAGTAGCGCAGGCCGGTCGGCGGCGGGCCGTCGGGAAACACGTGGCCGAGATGGCCGCCGCAGCGGGCGCAATGCACCTCCGTCCGCACCATGCCCCAGCTGCGGTCGGTGCTGGTTTCCACCGATCCCTCGACCGGCTGGGTGAAGCTCGGCCAGCCGGTGCCGCTCTCGAACTTGGTGCGGGTGTCGAACAGCACCTGCCCGCAGCCGGCGCAGGCGAACACGCCGGCGCGCTTCTCGTAATTCAGCGCGCAGCTGCCCGCCCGCTCGGTGCCGTGCTTGCGCAGGACCTGGAACTGCTCGGGCGTCAGCCGCTCCCGCCACTCCGCCTCGGTGAAGGATACGGGGAACCGGTCGGACCCCGCCGTCTCGTTCATGCCATCGGCCATGTGCGTTTCCTCGTTTGCCGCGTCCGTCAAAATAAGGCCGCGGCCGCGCGAGTGACAGATGGGGCGCCGGCTGCGCTAGCATGGCGGCTCCTCAGCATGCGGAGCGTGACGGATGGACTTGCAACTGACTGGCAAGGTGGCCCTGGTGACCGGCGGCACCAAGGGGATCGGACGGGCGATCGTGGACCTTCTTGCCGAGGAGGGCTGCGCCATCGCCCTCTGCGCCCGCTCGGCGGCCGAGGTCGAGGCCACGGTCGCCACGCTGCGCAAGGGCGGCACCCGCGCGACCGGCCGCGCCGTGGACGTGAGCGACCATGCGGCGCTGCGGGCCTGGGTCGCCGACGCGGCCACCGAGCTGGGCGGTCTCGACATCGTGGTGCCCAACGTGAGCGCGCTGCAGGTGGGGCGTGACGAGGCGGCGTGGCGGGCGGGGTTCGAGACGGACATGATGGGCACGGTCGCCGCCGTCGATGCCGCCATGCCGTTCCTGGAAAAGTCGAAGGCCGGCAGCATCGTCATCATCTCCAGCGTGTCCGGCCGTGAGGTCGATTTCGCCGCCGGCCCTTATGGCGCGTTCAAGGCCGCCCTCATCCACTACGCGCAGGGGCTCGCCAATCAACTCGCCGCGAAGGGCATCCGCGCCAATACGGTCTCGCCGGGGAATACGTATTTCGAGGGTGGGGTCTGGCAGAACATCCAGAACAATCTGCCCGACCTCTATGCCCAGGCACTGGCCCTCAACCCGACGGGCCGGATGGGCACGCCGCAGGAGATGGCCAATGCCGTCGCGTTTCTCGCAAGCCCCCGGGCCAGCTTCATCACCGGCACCAATCTCGTGGTGGACGGCGCCCTCACGCGTGGGGTGCAGTTCTAGGGCCGGGCGCGCGCTGGCCGCGGCGCTGGTCGCGGCGGCCCCGCTCGCCGCCGC
>NZ_BANB01000061.1 GCF_000964365.1 Acidisphaera rubrifaciens HS-AP3
GGCGCGGCCGAGGGCGGGATGACGGCAGGGGGGCTGCCGGGGAGCGGGTTGCCGGGGGGCGGGCTGCCGGGGAGCGGCGAAGGGGCGGGCGGATGGTCGGGCATGGATCTCCTCGGTCGCGCCCGCGGCGGGCACGCGGTGGTGGCAAGGGTGGCCGACCCCGCCCGCGCCGTCACGCTTGGAAACAAACGGCTGCGCTGGCGTTGCAGAGACGACCCTATATCCCGTGCAACGCACAGCATGCGGAGAAGAAGCATGACCACTCGACAGACCGCACGCCGGCCGGGCCGCGGCCTCGCCCGCACCGTCCGCCTCGCCGCCGCGATCGGCGTGCTGCTGACGCTGGGCGGCTGCGTGGTCTATCCGGCCTATTACCGGCCGTACTATTACCGGCCGTATTACTACTACCCGTACTGAGCGGGGGTCCCGGGTTTGGGCATGGCGGTGGATGCGCGGGGGGTGGGCTGAAGCCCACCCTACGGCCATGGGTAGGGTGAGGCGGCACGCGTAGGGTGGGCTTCAGCCCACCGTCGTCAGGCGGCGCCCCTCTGGACGCGTCCTACGCGGCGGGGGACGGCGGGCGGCGGCGCAGGCGGCGGGTCTCGGTCGCCTGCCAGACCAGCAGCACCGGCACGCCGAGGGCGAGGTCGCGGGCGCGCAGCAGCAGCGAGACGCCGAGCGACAGGTCGGCCGGCACGCCGAACACGGCGCCGAGGCCGGTATAGCCCGCCTCCTGCACCCCGATATTGCCGGGAATGAGGAAGGCGGCGGCGGTGATGGCGTGCAGCAGCCCCTCGATCGCGATGGCGTCCTCGACCTCCAGCCGCGCGCCGAGCAGGCGATAGGCGAGGTAGCCGACCAGCCCCGTTGCCAGCCAGCCGGCCAGATGCAGCGCGCTCGCGAGGGCGAGCCGGCCGGGCCGGGCATAGATCGCGTCCAGCGCACCGGCCAGCGCGTCGGCGCGGGCGCGGGCGTCGCGGAAGCGGTTGGCGGCGATCCGCCGGCCGAGGCGGGCGAA
>NZ_BANB01000060.1 GCF_000964365.1 Acidisphaera rubrifaciens HS-AP3
CTGCCGATTCACTCAGAAGGGCTACCGCTCTAGAAATCCATTGGGCGGTGGCTTGTTTCGACCGGATGTTCCTGTAACGTGAACGTGATTTTCAGTCGAGCATGAGGCGATGGCAGGCAGCGGTATGCTTGGTTCCGGCGTGACGGATCGCGGCACTGCGGACGACGCGTCCATCCCAGCCCCGGACCAAACCCAGCCGGCAGCCCACGGGACACCGCCTCCCGAAACGACGAAGACCGCCGCAGCGGCGCTCACGGTGGATTCGCTCGCGAACATCGCCGATACGGCGGCGCGCGAGGTCAGTCTGGGTGCTGCGGCGGGCGCGGGATACGATGCCCGCGCGGCGTACGAGGCGCGGGCCGCGGCCGAGGCGCTGGCACAGGCGCTGTTCGACTGGCGCAGCTACGCCGCCCTCTATCCCGACCTGCGCGACAGCGGCTTTCCCAACCCGTCGCGCGATCTGCGTGATCATTTCACGGTTTACGGACAGCACGAGGGCCGCGCCCCGTCGATCCTGTTCGACATCGGCTACGTCCGTCACCGGCTGGCGAAATACGAGGACACCGACGTCCCCGCCGCGCAGGCGTTCGCGCATTTCGCGCGTCTGCCGCCCGAGCGGCGGTTCGTGCCGAATCGCTGGTTCAGCCCGTGGGCGGTGCGCCGCCTGTATGCCGAACGCTACCCCGAGATTGAGACGATGCCGGATTACGCGCTGTTCGAGTTCTACCTCGACCGGCGCGCCTTCGCCGCCCTGTCACCCTGCGGCACGTTCAGCGAGGAGCGCTATCGCCGGTCGCATCCCGACGTGGCCGCCGCGGTGGGCGAGGGTCATTTCAGCTGCGCGCTGGTGCACTACGTCGCCTGCGGCGTGGCGGAACGGCGTGGCGGCCTGCCGGGGGCCGCCGCCGGCACCGAGCAGGACGAGGTTGAATGGCTGCTCGGCGGACAGGCCGGGATCGAGCCGCGAGTCTGGTGGTTCGACGAGGCGTTCTACCTGTCGGTCTATCCGGACGTGCACGACCTGGTGCGGCGCGGCATCATCAAGTCGGGCCTCGAACACTACATGATCGAGGGATTCCACGAACGCCGGCTGCCGTCGCCGCATTTGCTGCGCCACCTGCCGGCGGCGGACGAGGCGGATCCCTGGGCGTTCTACGACATGCTGTCCCGCCGCCCGCCGCCGCAGCGCAAGCTGATCCCGATCGAGGACGCCTGCGCGATCCTGCGGCTGCTGGACAAGCCCGGCTGGGCCGGCGACCGGCGCACGGCGACCGACACGCTGTGGGGCTACGTCCGGCCCGGCGTGATCGATGCCGCGTTCGATGCGGCGCAGTACATGGCGGTCAACGTCGATGTCGCGGCGTCGCTCGGCACGCCGCAGGCCGCCGAGGATCACTGGCGTGACTACGGCCTGAAGGAAGAGCGGGTGGCGCCGGGGACGAACTTCTTTGCCCGTCGCAGCATCGGCTTCCAGGATATGCTGCTCTGGCGCAGCGGGGTCAATTTCTTCGGGCCCGTCAGCGCCGCGAGCGGGCTCGGCACCGCGGCGCGCGGCTATGTCAGCGCGCTGCGCGCCGCCGGCATCGCGGTCGATGTCTATGACACGTCGCGGCTGGTCCGCGACAGCCTGCCGCTCGATCTCGTCTGCGCCGACGATCTCGCCTATTCGATCAACTTCCTCTGCCTCAACGCCGACCAGGTGATGGCGTTCACGCGCATCTACGGCACGGCGATATTCGACCACAGGGCCAATGTCGGCGCCTGGGTGTGGGAACTGCCCTCGCCGCGCATCGAATGGCGCAGCGTGCTGTCCGCCTTCGATCTCATCATCACGCCGAGCCGGTCGTGCACGCAGTCCTTCGCGTTGACGACGGACACGCCGGTCAGGACCGTGCCCTATGTCGTCGACGTGGCGGAGCCGGAGGGCGCGGCCCAGGCCGCGCCAAATCCCTGGCTCCACGAGATCGCGGCGGCGAAGGCGGCCGGCCGGCGGGTCGTGCTGTTCATCATGGATGCCTCGTCCTACTCGGCGCGCAAGGGCGTCGATCTGTATCGCACCCTCGCGGAACGGCTGACCGCGCGGCATCCCGATCGCTTTCTATTCATACTGAAATCGCATTCACGCGACGTTTCGCTGAGCCGTGCGGAGGAGCATGGCGACGCGGTGATGCACATCGACAGCATCTTCAGCGCCGCCGACCTGCACCGGCTGAAGACAATGTCCGACCTCTATGTCTCCACGCATCGTAGCGAAGGGTTCGGCCTGAACATCGTCGAGAGCGTCCTGCTCGGCGTGCCGGCGCTGTGCCCGGCGGGGAGCGGCTGCGCCGACCTGCTGGCCGACGGGGTGCCCGCGCTGGTGCCGGTGACGCCGCGCGAGATCGGCCGCGAGATGGGGCCGTACAAGGCCGAGGCGATCTGGTACGAACCCGATCTGGACGCGATGGAGGCGACCGTCCTCGCGTTCTTCGAGGAGGGCATCGACCCCGCGCGGTTCGACGCCATGCGGCGCCGGCTGGCGGCGGATTTGTCGCCCGCAAGCGTCGGCGCGCGGCTAAAGCGCGAGCTGACCGCCGCCTGCGGCCTGGGCGCCGAGCGGTCGCGCAACCGGCTGGAGGCGTTCCGCGCGCTGGCGCTGGCCAAGCACGACGAATGCCTGCGCTTCGGCTACGTGACCGAGGCGACGCGGCGGACCGAGTCCGCGCCGGGCATCGACCGGCTTGGCGAAATCGCGATGATGGCGGTGCGGCCGTTCTTCTCGGTCATCACGCCGACGCGAAATTCCGATCCGCAATGGCTGTACGACCTCTATGACGACCTGCTGCATCAATCCTATCCCGCATGGGAGTGGTGCATCGCCGACGACGGCTCCGCGCGGGCGGAGACGCTGGAGGCGCTGCGCGACCTGCGCCGGCGTGACTCGCGCATCAAGATCCATTTCCGTGAGCGCCGCGGCGGGATTGCGGCGGCCACCAATGCCGCCGTCGGCATAGCGACCGCCGGCCATATCGTGATGGTGGATCACGACGACCGTATCTCGCCCGACCTTCTGGCCGCGTATTATGAAACGGCGCGCCACGAAAACGGCGACCTCGTGCTGTACTGTGACGAGGACAAGATCGATCCCGACGGGCGGAACTGCCAGACCTATCACAAGCCGGACTGGTCGCCGGAACACCTGATGGCGTGCATGTACATCCTGCACTGCCTGTGCGTGCGCAAGAAGACGTATCTGCGCCTCGGCGGTTACCGCAGCGGCTTCGATGGGGCGCAGGATCACGACTTCCTGCTGCGCGCTTCCAGCGCCCGCATCCCGGTCCGCCATGTCGACCAGCTGCTGTATCATTGGCGTATCTCGGCCGCTTCGGCCGCCGGTACCGCGACGGCGAAAGCCGCCGCCCCCGAGGCCGGACGCCGCGCCGTGGCGGAGCATCTCGTGCGCATCGGCATCGAGGGCACGGTCGAGCACGCGTCGATCCCCGGCTCGTATCGGGTGCGGCCGCGGCTGCCGGCGACGACGGTCGCGCTCAATATCCTGACGGGCTGCGAGCGGCGCGGC